>NZ_JAEQDD010000015.1:161353-181190 GCF_020737885.1 Microcoleus sp. PH2017_34_RAT_O_A
ACTTTCATCACACCGAACTCTTGCGACTCCAAGGCGGTAGTAACAACAAATGTAAAGCCGTCCTGAAAGGACGGGGTTTCAAACCCATTTTTCTGATGACTAGACTAGAGCAATTATTTAACTGGAGAAATTATCTCCAACAAGCGGCTGTGGCGATCGCGATCGTCCTGATCGCATCCCAGATAGCGGTATTGCCGGCATTGGCGACGGGCGTTTACGAAATACCAGTGTTGTCGGCGGGCGATCGAACTTGGGTGTGGGACAAAGGCGACGTACTCAGCCGGAGTACCGAAAGCAACGTCAGCAGCGTGCTCGACACCCTGGAACAGAAAACAGGAAAACAAGTCAGGTTTGTCACTATCCACCGCCTAGACTACGGCGAAACGGCTGCGACTTTCACCGACCAACTGTTTGAACAGTGGTTTCCCGCAAAAGAAGACCAGGATAACCAAATTTTACTCGTTCTCGACACTGTTACCAACAGCGCGGCAATTCGCACCGGCGAAGGGGTAAAGTCACTGCTAAGCGATGAAATTGCCCAGAGTGTAGCTGGGGAAACTGTGCAAGTGCCGCTGCGAGAAGGTAATAAATACAACGAGGCATTTTCCGAAGCTAGTTCCCGGATTGCGACTGTGATGTCCGGCGAACCAGATCCGGGCGCGCCTAAAGTTGTTGATAACATTCAAGTTGAAGGCACGTTTAAAAAAGCTGAAGAAACAGACCAAGGTAATGCCACAGTTGTTGTGGTTGTGCTGTTGGTGTTGGCGACAGTGATTCCGATGGTGACTTATTTCTGGTACCAAGGTTTTTCTTGAACAGTTGACAGTTGACAGTTGACAGTTGACAGTTGACGCTGGGACTAATCTTGAACGTATTCTCGATCGCTCAACAAAGCAAGTTCTGCCCGCACAAATTCCCGTCCCAGATAAGCCGCGTGATCGAACATTGTCACCGGGCTGGGGCGGGTTTCTTCTAGGATTTTGACGCAAAGTTCTTTGGCGGTTCTGCCGCTAAAAAGCGTGCACTGAGTGCGTTCTACTTTGCCGCGGGCGGGGATGGGTTTGCCGGTTTCGGGATCGACGGCGAGGCCGCGATCGTCGATAATGTTGGTGAAGTGTTTGGCGCAAATTAGGCTGGTTTCGCGATCGATGTAAATGATGAAGTAGCCGCCCGGATCGAGGTCGATGTGGCGTTTGGACAGCTTGTCGTCGATGGCGGTGAGGTTTTCCAAGGTTTGACTCATGGTTGGTGAAAGGAAGTAGATAATGGCTGTATTTGGTTCTGCTATTTCTAGTTTAGTGGGCTGCGGGACAAGTTTGGGAGTTTTTTGGGCGATCGACATTCTACCCGATATCTGCATACACGGCAATTCCCTGTGGGATGTCGGTTTTTGTTTAGATTAGTTTTTTGAACCACAGAGAGCGCAGAGAGCGCAGAGTGGAAGAAGAGAGAGGAACAAAATCTGTTATTATTAGATTTAGTAATGTTTTACGTTAAATTATAGATGAAATTTATAGACTTATTTTCAGGCATAGGAGGTTTCAGACAAGGTTTTGAAAAAATGGGCTTTGAATGTGTTTTTTCCTGCGAAATTAACAGCAAATGCCGGGAAGTGTACGCAGATAATTTCGGAGAATTGCCTTTTCCAGACATCAGTAACATCAATCCAGCCGAGTTGGCAGACTTTGATGTTTTAGTAGCTGGGTTTCCGTGCCAACCTTTTAGCATCTGCGGCAAAAAGCTGGGTTTTGAAGATACTAGAGGGACGCTGTTTTTCGAGATTTGTAAAATTATTAAAGTAAAGCAACCTCAAGTAGTTGTTCTGGAAAATGTCAAGCATTTAATCCATCACGACAAGGGAAACACCTTAAAAGTAATTATTGCCAGTCTTGAAGATTTGGGATACAGCGTAAATCATCAAATTCTAAATGCTAAAGACTTTGGCATTCCTCAACATCGCGAACGAATATTCATTATTGCAACTAAGGGTAAAGAATTCAATTTTTTTCGACTTAAAACCAAGTTTCCGCCAAAACTCAGGGAATTTCTAGACGAGACAGGAGATTTTGAAATATTGGACAAATCCGAGTATACTTTAATTGAATATCCGAGAAAGCAGGATTCGGGATTGTTATTTGTAGGCTATAGGAATAAAGGTACTTGGAAAACTGGCGTCAGGCCGAATACAGAACATTTATCGAGAGTTCACAGACAGCCGAATCGCATTTATTCGGTGGATGGCGTGCATCCGACAATTCCTTCGCAAGAAACATCGGGCAGGTTTTTTATCTATTTTCGCGATCGAGATTTGGTGCGAAAGCTGACGCTGAAGGAATGCTACCGTCTGATGGGTTTTCCTGAAGATTTTAAGAGTTATCCGAGTGCGGGGGAAAGTTACAAGCAAATTGGAAATTCGGTTTGCGTGCCGGTGGTGGAGGCGATCGCGAAAGAAATACTCGACGGTTGAAACCGCCGAGTATTATCAGGGGTTTTTAACCCGGATTTAATCTGAAAACTTGCTCAGCTATGTTTGCGAAGGTGTCCATACAATTCTCGATCGCTCTGCTAACAAATCAGCTAATCTTTCAGCCCTGTCTCGGTCATCTTTCACCTGAGGTAAACCGACAATCAGAGCGTGGGATGCTGAATCAGGTACTGCATCTAAACCTAATTCACGAATTTGTCCTACTTGCAGACTAGCAACTCCGAAACAATTGTTGAACTTTGCTGCACATTGTTCGGGTGAACAAACACTGGCAATTGTTACCGATAAACCAGGCTCATTGGGTCGAAGTAAATAAGCGAAAAGTAAAACTATATCGCTGGTTTCATCAATCCATTGTCTCCGAAGTAAAGCTCTATAGACAATAGCACTGTCAGCTAAAGAATCGAATTCATAGTTTGTAGTCATAAGTATTTAGTCATAAAAATGTCATTCGCAGAACAAATTGGATAAATTTTATCCACGAACAATAATTATTATAGCACTTCATTACATATTTAAGACTGCATCTGAGTGACTCCTCTAAAATTTATCAGTCATACCTGGTTAAACCACTCTAGCCAATGAACTAACGTTGACGCGGAAATGAGATCTTCCGATTTATATTCCTGATTCTTCTGATGATAAATGTAAGCTTTCCCCTCGGCATTAGATGGGCAGAATAACCTGACTCTACAATCAGTATTTAGATTTTGCCAAGCCAGTCTAATACTACCTTGGTCATCTGTACCAATCGAGCATTTAGGAAAACTGTTCCCCATACTATCATAGGCTTCAGCAATTAATTTCATCGCTGTCCTGAAAGCATATTCAGTTGGTCTTAAAATTCCGTACTCATCCTCTTCTTCTAAATCTAAAAGTTCTAGCAGACCTTCAACAGTGATGCGAAAATTCGATAAACCGCTATTGCTGCTGGCATCAGTAATCTGTTCGTTAGCTACTGTCATAAGATTAAATTCCTTTTAGTCGATCGCCAATTCGATCCTAACACAGTTTAATGCTCGGGAATTTGCAGTAAGAACTTTTGTTGCTAGTTCATAATAAATTAGGACTGAAGTCCTTACTACAAACCTGTAAGAAAGGACTAAAGTCCTGAGTCCGAACCTTTATCAGGCGGGAACTTGGATTCTTTCACTCCCCGAAAGCTCAAACGCGGCGTGAATTGCTTTCAAAGCTGTGACACCCTGCGCCTCATCCACAACGCAGCTAATCTTAATCTCAGAAGTCGCAATCATTTGAATGTTGATTTTGTGCTGCGAAAGCGCTTCAAACATCTTTGCCGCTACTCCCGGATGCGCTACCATCCCGGAACCAACTACGCTAACTTTGGCGATTTCTGTATCGACTGCGACTTCGCCCCAGCCGAATTCAACTGCTGATTTTTCTAGGACTTCTTTAGCTGCGGCGGCGTCTATTTGTGCTACGGTAAATGCTATGTCGCGTGTTAAGATGCCGTCGATATTGTGGCAGCGTTGCGATTGAATGATTGTATCTACGCTGATATTTTCTTCGGCTAACAGTCCGAACAGTTTTGCTGCTACTCCGGGGCGATCGGGTAATTGGCGAATTGCCAGACGCGCTTGATTGAGATCCAACGCTACAGCCCTGACTGCGGGCGGTTTGTTCGATGAGGAATGCAGCCCGACAGGGGAGTTGGCGACATCAAATGCTTTGCAGAGTTCGGCAACTGCCCGATCGCAATCCGTAGCATCGATCGTACAACTAACTTTGACCTCGGAAGTGGAAATCATCTGAATGTTAATTCCCGCATCCGCCAAAGTCTTAAACATCTCGGCTGCTACCCTCGGCCGCCCGATCATTCCCGCACCCGCAATGCTAACTTTAGCTATGGGTCGTTCCTCTGCTTTCACTTCGGGTTCCCCCAATTCTGGGCGAGAATTCTTACCCAAGGCGGGGACAATTGCATCTGCAACCGCGACAGCTTGATTCAGCGAATTTCGCCTGACTGTAAAGGCGATATCGTTCGTATTTCCTTCGTGAATTGATTGGATAATTAAGTCTACATCGAGATTTTGCTGCGCGATCGCACCAAACAACCGCGCTGCTACTCCCGGGCGATCGGGCAAACGCAACAGCGACACCCCCGCCTGATCCAAGTCAAATTCCACCGCATCGACCGCTTTTGCGAGCTCCAAGCCCTCCAAAGGCCGGGGTTGGGGGGGAGGCGACACCACCCGCGTACCGGGGGCGTCACTCCAGCTAGAAAGCACGATCAGCGGCACGCCGTAATTTTTGGCAATCTCTACCGCGCGCGGATGCAGGACTTTTGCACCCAAACTCGCCAATTCCAGCATTTCGTCGCAGGTGATCTCATCCATCAATTGCGCGTCGGCTACCAAGCGCGGATCTGTAGTTAGAATTCCGGGCACGTCGGTATAAATTTCGCATCTGTCGGCCCGCAGCGCTGCGGCGAGGGCTACTGCTGTGGTATCGGAACCGCCGCGCCCCAAGGTGGTGATTTCCAATTCTCCGGCGTCGGCGATGCCTTGAAAACCGGCAACGACGACAACTTTTCCGCTATTTAACTGGGTTTCCATGCGCGCCGGATCGATTCGCAAAATCCGGGCGCGGGTGTGGGCGGCTTCGGTGACGATGCCGACTTGGGCGCCGGTGAGGGAAATTGCGGGCTGTCCCATTTCCTGCAATGCCATACTCAAAAGTGCGATCGATACTTGTTCCCCAGTGGAAAGCAACATATCCATTTCCCGTTTGTTGGGATTTGGGGAAATTTCCTTAGCGAGTTTCACTAAACCGTCGGTGGTTTTCCCCATTGCTGAAAGTACGACGACGAGGGAGTTTCCAAGCTGTACTGTTTTGACTACTCGTCGGGCTACTTCTAAAATGCGATCGACTGTACCAACCGATGTTCCACCATATTTCTGAACAATTAGTGCCATAGGACTTACACAAAAGTGATGCAATACTTTACTAATCAATTAATATACGCAAATTCTGGATTAGAACCGATGTCAATCTTGTTTTTGGGGCTGGTAGCTGCCAATCAAGAAACCGGGTTTTTGGCGAGATTGAGGGTTTGAATCGAATACTTGGGCGAAAAAACCCGGTTTCTCGTCACCGCTGCTTCAACAGTTGACAGTTGACAGTTGACAGTTGACAGTTGACAGTTTGAGAGCGACCTCTACCCTTAAGTCCGAGGATTGGAGTAATGAATAGTCTGATTTTAACAATTCTTTCTGGTAGGTTCAAAGAAACCGGGTTTTTGGGAGATTGAGGATTTTTTGCGAATATTTTGGCGGAAAAACCCGGTTTCTGGCTACCTATTAGCTGCCTTCTAACTCTCGCAAACGCGCTTCTAAAGCTTGAATTCGCAACTCAGCTTCTATGCGCCTTTGTCGTTCTTGTTCTGCTGCTAATTCGGCTTGTTCTGCCCGTTCATCAGCGGCCAGCAGCAAATTCCCCTCAGCATCCCACCAGCGCAGCCAAGGCAGTTCTACGCCCTGATAAACTCCTTGCCAAATGCCCAATTCCAATCCCATTGGCTCGATTTGGTAATGTCCGCGCTGATTTTCTGACATTAACTCAAATCTATCTTCTACCAAATGATAGCATTCTATTTTGGCTTTTTTGACTTCATAAATTCCGTAAAAAGCAGGTCTAATAATCCGTTCGTAAATCCAGAATTTCCCCTTTTTGGGAGTTTTATCTCTTTCTTCGCTGCCATCTCCCGAAACAAATTCTAGTATAATTAACGGCGGCATTAATTCTTTCCACATCACATAGGAACGCCGCATATTTCCGTCGAGAGTTGGCGGCACGTCGGGCACGTAAAACCAATCTGGTGCTTCGGCTCCTTTTTCGGGCGGTTCCGGGGGTTGCGCTACTCGCCAGTAAATACCTGAATCTTGACCGATGCAGTATTGTCCGTCGGGATGAACTTGGTCTAGAATAGGTCTAATTGATGTTGTTAAGAGGATGCTTTGAGGGTGTTCTTGAAAGTTTTTCACAAAAGTACCGTCGGAGTCTGGTAATTGAGTGTGGTCTGGAAAGTCTGTTGCTAAAAATTCGGGTTTTTCGGTGACATTCATCTTGACCTCTTGAATGTTTAAAGATTATACTTCACACTGGGAACGGAATATGAGTCAGTACAAGTTAATTATTTTCGACTTTGACGGCACTTTGGCAATTACTCATAAAGCCATTATATCTTGCATTACTAAAACTTTTGAAAGTTTTGGTAATACACCGCCTGAGGCAGATATAATTCAAGGGACGATCGGCATTAATTTACCAAATACTTTTAAAATGCTTCATCCGGCGATCGAGGAAAGCGCAATTCCCGAATGGGTTGAAACTTACCGCTCTTATTATCGGACTGAAGGTGAAAAGCAGCTCGATTTATTTCCTGGTACCAAGCAAATTTTGCAGTTGGCGAGCAAGTCGGGATTGAGCTTGATAGTTTTCAGCAACAAACACCTGAGTTTTGTAAATCTGTTCCTGGAAAAGTTGAGAATTAACGGTTTTTTTGATTTGATTTTAGGTGATGACGGACAAATTATTCAAAAACCCAATCCAAGTGTTTTTCACTCGATAATTAAACCGCTGTTCCCGGATTTGGATAACAGTCAAGTGTTAATGGTTGGCGATACAGCGGTTGATTTGCTGTTTGCTAAAAATGCTGGGATAGATGTTTGTTGGGCGGCTTACGGATATGGCGATCGCGCTGAGTGTCTGGCCCTAGCACCGACTTTTGCGATCGATGATATTTCCGAACTGGCTGCGATCGTTCAAAATTAATCTTGACTCGGTTTTTTTTCAGAATAGTTTGGATCGTTTAACAACTAAAAAAGATTTGATTAAAAACATTTCACTAGAGCTAGAGTTTCTATTTTGGCTCTAGAGGTAAAACTTTATTGCCGGCAGCAGTAAGCCGACTAAACGCTGTTAATTAATATTAGTTTTAAAAATGAATGCAACTGTAGGTAAACTCCCAACTGCGAGATTCATCAGCAAGTCCCAATCTAAAGTCTAAAATCTCAAATGGTATAAACTATACCAGAGATAGAGAAGGCGCGACAACAACTATTATAAGTTAACGGGTAAGAGTCGTTTGAATGCAAAAATTACAAGGTAGAAGGCAAGAAAAACCCGGCACACTGATTTATTGTTGGTATAATTTAATGCATAAATTTTGGAGGATGATTTTCTAACTTCGACATATAGTGGATCTAGCTCTCATATTCGCGGACGTTGTTGGGAAGAGGGCCCTCTTAATTTAAGGGTTATATAAGCTGTCAGTCATACCTCATCTTTTTGAGAAAGGCTATATAAGAAAATAGGAAATTTTTGTTAAAATTGCAGGGTATGCTGCCGATCGCGATCGATAATAAACTCAATCTATAAAAACTTATGCAGATCGATATAAGTATTCCTTTTGACAATCTATCGCCGAATCGTACCGGCCCCAATGCACCGAATTTAATAGAAGAAGTATGGAGGCTGTACGATCGCGCCCTGGCAGCTACCAGCAACGGCATCGCGATCGCGGACGCTACACTTCCGGACAACCCAATCGTCTACTGCAACCCAGCCTTCGAGAAGATTACAGGCTACGATCGCAGCGAAATCATCGGACACAACTGCCGTTTCCTGCAAGGCCCGGATACCGATCGCGCAGCCGTCGATCGCATCCGCGCAGCCCTGCGAGAACAACACGACTGCAAAGTAGTTCTGAAAAACTACCGCAAAGACGGCACGCCCTTCTGGAATGAACTCACCATCTCACCGGTGCGCGATAGCAGCGGCACCGTTACCCACTTCATCGGCGTCCAAGCTGAGATCACCGATCGCATTCAAGCAGAAGAAGCCCTCAAACAAGCCGAGGCAAAATACCGCAGCATCTTTGAAAACGCCACCGAAGGCATATTTCAAATCGCCCCAGACGGGCGCTACCTCAGCGCCAACCCGGCACTCGCCCGCATCTACGGCTACGATTCTCCGTCAGAACTGATCGCAAAATGTTCGGCAACAAACATTTATGTCGATCGCACCCGCCGCGCCCAATTCGTCGCTACTATTACCAAAAAAGGCTCCCTGAAAGAGTTTGAGTCCTGCATACTCCGCCGGGACGGCAGCACTACCTGGATCTCGGAAAACGTGCGCGAAGTTGAGGGCGAAAACGGCGAACTCCTTTACTACGAGGGAACCGTCGCCGAAATCGCCGATCGCAAGCGCGCTGAAGCAGCCCTGGGCGATCGAGAATATTGGCTGAAAACCGCGATCGATGCCGTACCCGACGCAGTCAACCTCACAGACAGCGAGGGGCGCTGGCTGATTGCTAACGACTGCGCCCTCCAACTTTTGGGCCTCGATACCTCAGACTACCAGGGCAAAACTACCGCCGAACTTGCTGCTACTGCCGATCCGAGAGTCAGAGAAATCCTGCTAACTTGGCAAGAAACCGAGGAAACTACCTGGGAAGCCGGTACTCTGACTTGCACCCGCCAAGTTGTCTCCTTACCTACAGGCGGCAGCAATTGGTTTGAAGTGCGGAAAGTGCCGCTGTTTAACCCCGACGGTTCCCGCAAAGGCATGGCAGTGGCGGGGCGGGACATCACTCAGGAAGTCGAAGCAGAGGCAGCTTTACGGGACAGCGAACAGCGGTTTCGGGCAATTTTTGAACGCGCTGCGATCGGCATGACAGTGGCTACCCTCGAAGGCGTGGCGATCGCGACTAATCCGGCATTTCAAGCTATGCTGGGGCGATCGGAAGCCGAACTGCGCGGCGCCGGCATCGACGACTGGGCACACCCGGAAGACGCACAGTCCGATCGCCACTTGCGCCAACAGTTGGTCTCAGGATCGCGCGAAGCTTACCAAATCGAGAAGCGCTACCTCCGCCTAGACGGCAGCATCAGGTGGGGACGCCTCAGCGCCTCTGTCATCCACAGCAGTCACGAAACGCCACAGTTTATTTTGGAAATGGTAGAGGATATTACCGATCGCAAACTTGCCGAATCAGCTTTACTGCAAAATGAAGCTAAGTGGCGATCGCTAATTCTCAACAGTTCCGACATCATTACCATTCTCGACGGCTGCGGTCGCATTGTTTACGAAAGCCCTTCTGTAGAAACAGTCTTGGACTACGAACCAGAGGAACTCATCGGTCAAATTGCCCTCGATTTCATTCACCCTGACGACCTGCCCTCGGCGATTTCCGACGGCGAAAAACTGCTCGCAAATCCCGGCGATCCGATCGCCCTCAAAGGTCGGTTCCGGCGCCCTGACGGTTCTTGGTGTTTTCTCGAAGGAGTCGGCATCAACTTGCTAGCAGACCCCGCTGTGAACGGAATTGCGATCAACTCTCGCGACATGACGGCGCGCAGACAAGCAGAGTACCGCCTCAGCAAAATCAACGAGTGCTTTTTGGGATTCACCACCGACGCGGGCTTGAACATTCAGCGCCTGACATCCTTAGCCGGCGAGCTTTTGGGGGGAAGCAGCGCCATCTACAGCCACGTCGGTGGCGGGCTGCTGCGCGCGATCGCGACTTGGCAAGCGCCGCCCGATTACCCAGAGGTCGATCGCGCCGAAGGCCATGTCTGCACCGATGTCTGCCACCAAGCCAGCGATCGGGCTGTGGCGATTCCTGACTTACAGAACACTATTTACGGCGAAATCGATCCCGCTGTCATCCGCTACCAACTCAAAAGCTATCTGGGACAAGCAGTCAGGCTGGGTGAGAATTACGTGGGTGCCGTGTGCGTAGTCTACACCGAGTCGATCGCACCCACAGAAGCCGACTGCAAGCTGATCGGAATTATCGCTGGGGCGATCGGAGTTGAGGAAGAACGGGCTGCTGCTGCCGATCGCGATCGACAAAAATCCCAGGAATTGCAAACAGCTTTGCGCGAATTGCAACAAACTCAAATGCAATTAGTCCAAACCGAAAAAATGTCTTCCCTCGGGCAAGTGCTAGCAGGAATTGCCCACGAAATTAACAACCCAGTTGGCTTTGTCGCCGGCAATCTCTGCCACGTCCGCGGCTACGTTCTCGACTTGCTAGACATCGTGCAGATGTATCGAGAAGAATTGCCGAATCCCCCAGCCAAAATTCAGAAACAAGCTGAAGATATAGACTTAGAATTTTTAGCAGAAGACCTGCCCAAATTGCTAAATTCGATGCACACAGGATGCGATCGAATTGTAGAAATCATTCAAACTCTCCGCAATTTTTCCCGGGCAGACGAAGCTAAATTCAAGCCTGCCGACCTTCACGAAGGTTTAGAAAGTACCTTGTTAATGTTGAACAGCAGGCTAAAAGCCAAGGCACACTGGCAGGGAATTGAAGTAATTAAAGAATACGGAGAACTGCCAAAAATACCATGTCATCCCGGACAGCTCAATCAGGTATTTATGAATATCTTGGCAAATGCAATCGACGCTTTAGAAGAAAGCAGCAGCCCAGCCACAAATACCCCCAATTCAAGTTTTCCAGCAATCACAATCAAAACTGAAATGATTGATAACAATAGAATTTATATTCGCATCTCAGACAACGGCCCGGGAATTCCCCAAGATAATATCGTGCGTTTATTTGACCCATTTTTTACCACAAAGCCCGTAGGTAAAGGCACCGGTTTGGGTTTGTCAATTTCGCATCAAATTGTGGTTGAAAAACACAAAGGTAAATTGCAGTGCCTCTCGGAACCTGGGAAAGGCACTGAATTTATCATCGAACTTCCAATTCAATAAGAAATGAGAATTAAATAACTTATAATCTTTATTGTTCTTGTGGGATGGGCGTCCCCCCCGTCCTTTGTGTACGGGCGGGACGCCCATCCCACTTTCAAGAGTGTAAATTATTTAATATGCGATCCTAAGCTCGTTTCTTCCACCTTGTACCATATTCGATCTAATACCAAGAAAAAAAAATCGTTGTTTTCTCACATATTTTCGTGCTTGGCGTCGCTCGATTTTCGCTCTTTTTTTGGTACGATATTTCTGCGACGCAACCTACAGATACTAATCATATCATGTCCGGTCGATTACCATAACAAAAATGGTTTGTAGTGCGGACTTCAGTCCGCAGCATTTTACGGACTGAAGTCCGCACTACAAACCTTTCGTAGTCCGGTTAATCCAGCGGACACCATATCAGTGATTCCCAAATCTAAAATCTCAAATCCTATGACTTCTGTCGCCTCTTGTTGTATACTAAGGAGATCAGAGGTGTCAGTCTGGCTGCTAGTTTCGGCACTGTACCGACTTCAGTAGCTTTTTCAGACTGAGGAAAGTTTGTAATTTCTAACTCATTTGGGGGCAATTTACGAATTGCCCCCTTACTTTTGGGGCTGTTGCTGCGATCGCCCGCGTGCTGTATCTTGTCATAAAGCTCGATCGACAATTCAATCAATCCGCCAGCCCTTCTCCCCGATAGCTGCGACACTTCCACCTCAACCCCCATCAGCCTTTCGTCTGACAGACTCCCTCGCTAGCGCAACTTCTGGACTTGAGTTATCCTGAACCTAATCCATTGTGGCAGCTTGACGCCCCCTGTCGCACCACAAACCAACAAAAGATCACAAAAACTAAGATAATTTTATTCTTGTAATTAAGTCTTGTAATTAAGGAATTACCAGAAACAATTGGTTGAAAGCCCGCCCGCCCGATCGGGAGAAATTAAAATCAGACTATTCATTAGTCCAATCCTCGGACTTCCTTTGTCAAGTGTCCTCAATCGGTCAACTATCAACTGTCAACTGTCAACTGTCAACTGTCAACTGTCAACTGTCAACTGAACAATTCCCAATTATCAAAATGAAATTCTTATTAGTGACAGATTTAGACAACACATTAGTCGGAGATGACGAAGCAACTCAACTTTTAAACCAGCACTTGCGATCAAAGCGATCGCAAATTTGTTTAGTTTACGCTACCGGGCGTTCCCATGCTTCAACCTGCGAGTTAATTTCCCAAAAGCAACTGCTAGCCCCCGACTATACGATCGCAGGTGTAGGCAGCGAGATTTACCAAAATGCCACCCTCGATTTAGATTGGGCGGAATATATTTCTCAAAACTGGGATAAAATTGCGATCGCCTCTTTAGCTCAACAGTTTAAGCAGCTTAAACCCCAATCCCTAACAGAACAAAATCCTTGGAAAATCAGTTATTGTCTGGAACCAGAAGCAGACAACAGCTCGATTCTCCAGGAATTGCAGCAAAAATTAACCGCATCGGGACTAGCCGCTCAAATCATTTTTAGCAGCAATCGCGATCTAGATATCTTACCAAAAACTAGCAATAAAGGCAATGCCCTAACTTATTTACAACAGCGCCTCCAAATTCCATCGGACGCAACATTAGTTTGCGGCGATTCTGGCAATGATATTAGTATGTTTGAACAGGATGTTCGGGGAATAATCGTTGCTAATGCTATGTCAGAACTCTTAGCATGGCATCGCGAATATGGTACTGAAAATCATTATTTAGCTGGCTCTGCTTGCGCTGGGGGAATCATGGAAGGAATGACTTATTTTTGGGAATTTTGATGGTATAAAAGGCCATTAAAGGTTCGTAGTGAGGACTTTAGTCCTCATAAGATCAGAGGACTGAAGTCCTCACTACAAACACGGAGATTGCGATACCATCAGCTTGTACTCGCTTGTCGCACCGCACATGGAACAAAATACTTTACCAGTAGAAGTGATTCTCTCTCACTCCCGCCAATCCCTAGGGAACATTCGGCTGGATTGGACGCCACAACCGGGGAACTATCTGGATTTAGAGGGAAAAACCTACGCTGTCTTGGAACGCCACCACCGCTATCAACTCAAATCCGGGCGCTACCAACTGCAAAAAATTGCCTTGTACGTGCAGTCTGCCGCACTGCCGACGGAAAGAACATTTGTCAGCGGCATCTGGGTTATCGGAGTTGCTAGCTGCCACTTTAACGCTCGATCGGAAATTCTGCGCTGTGCTGTCAACCCCAATGGCCCCTGCGAGGGCTGCCGCGATTACCAAAAGTGTTGAATGCAAGCTCTGCGTACAGACAATTTTAGCTCGATCGGGCGATCGAGAGTGCCGAGGATCTCGGCATCTCCCTCAATTACCGAAAACTATCTAAACCAACTACCAACTCTAGAATCGAATTTAACTTCTTCCCGAACGCGATAATCTACCTTCTGATAGCTGTGCAGTAAGTCGCGAATGCCAGTATGAATCAAATTTTCTATCTGTAGCAACTGTTCTGAAGAACAGCGAACCTGAACTTTTTGGTTCGCTGACTCGCCGGAGTCGATCGCAGTATATTTATTAGGAACTCTGCTCAGCACGTAAGCAATTAAATCCTGCCGCAAGCCCGAGTGTGAAAAAACCTGTTGGTGGGGATGGTTGGGATAAGACCCCAAGATAATTTCTACTTCCTCTGTGACTACGCCCAAGGTGATATTGACAAGATTTTTCTGCATTTTCCCAATTTCCCAAATACTACTGAACTTAGATATTTGTTGCCCCCGATCCAGTTCGTCTCATTTCTCCGGAACTTTAGCGCGCTAATACCGCATATTTTGCTTCCGGAATAACCCGATCGAACTCAGAACTTACCTCTTCTATAACCCGCAGCACGTAGCAGGGAATATTGTCCGATAAAATAGCACTTGCCACCGCGCCTGTATGAATTTCTAATACTGCTGTTGCCGCAGCTTCAAACATCATTCGCTGCCCCGGAAACATCACTCTTTCAAAGTACCAATTAGGAATGTTTCCAATCCGCAAAACCTGAATTTGGTTAGTAGCATTGGCGTAATAGCACAAGATTTGGTTGTTACCTTGAGAAGATAGCTGATATGACATTTGAGAAATCTCCACACTCTTTAAAAAACTTACTCAGACTTCGCTTTGCCTATTCGTCGCAATTGCGAGTTTGGCTGTTGACAAAATGACCTACTTATTTTCTCGACGTTATTCGACAGCACGAATCACATCCTCAGTTATTAATTTATTTTTGATTGATTTTTCCTGCCAACACTTAGAATACTTGCACCGAAACCAGTTTTTTCCGGTTGAAAAACCCAGTTTGGTTGGTATGCAGTGCCTAACCCCTGATTGATTCAGGTTGGTTGTGTTGTCGCACTCCTCAATCAAAAGTACCGTCACTCACCAAACTCTCCTGACAACAGGTTTGTTTTTTGGCAGCCGGATGCTACTGAGAGTGCGACCTTCACTTGAAGAACCTGGGATAAACATTATCTAAAAAATATGAGGAAATTATGAAGATCGTCATTGTTTTAAATCAATATATTTTGCTCAAAGCATGGATTATAACACTTAGGCAGAAACCGGGTTTTTCCCTACCAACTTCGCTGTATTAGGGAGTATGGCTTAAACCATTTGGTCGATCGAGCAACAATCTGTAATTTATACAACAGTAATCTAAGTATAAATACGCATAAAGCCGATCGACTTTATGGGCAACAAAAGACCCCGACTCCCTGAGGTTATCTCTGGAACTTCTAGGGAATCAGGGTTTGAAGTAACCAATCACCGATCGATCTCAAAGCTAAATCAAAAAAATGAGGAAATTCTGAAAACAGCCCGAAAACTTCGACTTTCCGGGACGGAGAAAGTCGGTTCACCAAGATAATTGCGAGATTTTAGCAAGAGGCTGAGAACCATAAACCGGATTTCCGATCGCCATCCGGCTTAAATTCCCCGTTAGATCAAATCCGGTAGCATCGGAATTAATATTACCCACAGAAAGGACACGGCAGTGCCGTGTCCCTACAATAAATGCTTGCGATGGTTATATTTCTCGATCGCGCGATGGCAAGAGAGCAAGAGAGCCCGTGCTACGATTATTTTGCGGCGCAAGAAACGGCATTGCCGTGTCCTCCTTTGCTGAGAGTTAACAGTCAACTTTCCCCAGCTTAAAGCAACGTTTCCCAACCCAAAATTCCCGCAACTTGCTGCGCCAAACTCAAAGGATCGAAAGGCTTGGCAATCACCCCTGCTACCCCCAAATCAGCAAACTCGTTCAAATCCATCGCCTGCACCTTAGCCGTCAGAAAAATCACCGGAATCTCTCGAGTAGTCGCATTTTTTTGCAGCAAACCAAACAAAGTAACTCCGTCCATATCGGGCATCATTACATCGAGTAGAATAGCATCAGGGACTTGAGTTTCAGCTAAAACCAATCCTTTGCTGGCCTCGGGCGAAATCAGCACCCTCCAGCCACCTAAATGTTCTAGACAAGCCTGAATCACGCTACAGAGGTTTTGTTCGTCATCGATTACCAGAATCTGCTTTGCTGACATAATTAAAACCCTTATTTTAAATTAATCATCGTAAACTGAAAGAAAACTTATATCAATTCCGGCTGCGCTCATACATGATAGAGGAAAGGAGACGGCTTAGCCTTAGTCCCTACCCCAGATTAATTGTAGGGACTAAGGCCAAGCCGTCTCCTCATTTCGGCTAATAATTCCGATGCGATTTGATATTAGTAGGGTGGGCAATGCACACCGATACGCAGTGCCCACCCTATATAGAGTGCGTGCGTTCAAGACTGAAAATAATCTCAAAACTTCTCCCCTTCGCCTTCGGGCGGTGCAGGCACTGTGAAATAGAAACTCGTGCCTTCAGAGACAACACTTTCGGCCCAAATTCTGCCTCCGTGCTGCTGCACGATGCTGCGACAGATAGCCAAACCCAAACCCGTACCTCCTTTTTGGCGGGAGTCAGAACCATCGACCTGTTGAAACCGTCCAAAAATAGTTTCTAGTTTATCAGCAGGAATCCCCCTCCCTCGATCTTTGACTTCAAATAAAACCCGTGAAGCGTAGCTATCCCGTAGGGAATCGACCAAATCTTCAACCCTGACAGTTACTGTACACCCCGGAGCCGAAAATTTAATCGCATTGCTCAACAAATTTACCAGCAGTTGCACAATCCTGTCCGGGTCAGCCCAAATTTGTGCCGTTGCGGGCAAAATCGACAAATTAATCTTATTTTCAGCAGCCACAGACATCACAGCTTCCGCAGACTTCCGCATCAAAACCTGCACATCGCACCACTGCTTAACAATGGTAACTTGGCTCGAATCGAGTCGCTCTAAATCGAGAATATCGTTGACCAAACGCACTAACCGTTCGGTATCGCTTGACGCAATTTCTAACATCTGTTTGGCAGTTTCCGGTCGATCTTTGAGCACCCCAGCCGCCAGCAAACCTAAAGAACCGCGAATTGAGGTCAGCGGCGTTCGCAGTTCGTGGCTCACAATGGAAATAAACTCATTTTTCATTTTTTCAATTGCTCGACTTTCTGTGATATCTGTGACTGTGCCGACGTAACCAATTAGTTGACCTCCATCGGCAAAAATCGGAGCTGCTTTTGCCCGACCAAACCGGATTGTTCCATCTGGCTGGATGTGGCGGAATTCGCAGGAAAGTTCTTCACCAGGCGATCGCAATTCCGACCACTTAGACTGAATTAGTTTGATATCTTCGGGGTGAACAAATCGCATCCAGCCGTCTCCTAAAGCTTCTGCGGCTGTGAAGCCACCAATTGCTTGACAGCGCGGATTTGTATAGGTACATTTCCCCTCAGCATCTATTTTGAAGATGCCGACAGGAGAACTCTCGCTCAGAGAACGAAATAAAGCTTCGCTTTCCCGCAGTTCTGTTTGAGAAATTTCTAGTTCTCTGGTGCGCTGCAAAACTCGCATTTCTAAGAGTTCGTTGAGCTGTTGGAGGGCGGCTTCAGCTTGTTTGCGATCGCTAATGTCGCGCTGCACTGCCACCCAATGGGTAAACCAACCAGTTTCATCTGCGATCGGCACAATGCTCAATTCTACCCAAAATTCCGTCCCGTCTTTGCGGTAATTGATCAAGTCAACCCGCACCGGCTGCCAGGTTTTCAAAGCTCTCCGAATGCGATCGAGACTTGCCCTATTTGTTTTTTCTCCTTGCAAGATGCGCGGCGTTTTGCCCACAACTTCTTCTAGCGTATAGCCGCTCATCCGCGTGAAAGCTGGGTTGACATACAGAATTCGTGGGCCCGGTTCGTCAATCGGTTCAGCTTCGGTAATTAACACCGCGTCGTTAGTCGTGGTGATGACTGATTCCAACAAACGCAACTGTAATTCTTTAGCTTTGCGATCGGTAATTTCTGTAACTGTGCCCACCATCCGCACAGCTTCGCCCGTTTCGGTGTAAAAAAACTTACCTTTCCCTTCCATCCAGTGAATGCTGCCATCGGGCCAAACCACGCGGTGTTCGTGACAGAAATCCGATCGCTCGGCGAGGGCCTGATTCCTAGCATTCTCCAAAGCTTTTAAATCTTCCGGGTGAACGCAAGCTGCAAAACTTTGATCTGTTCCGCCAAAAGTTCCAGGCGCCAATCCAAACAACTCTTCATGTTCCCTCGACCAAACCATGCGATTTTTCTGTATGTCCCAGTCCCAAAATCCAATTTTGGTAGCCGACAAAGCTAAGTTGAGCTGCTGGTTAATTTTCCGCAACTCAATGCTAGCAATAGCAACTCGCAGTTCTCGGGCAATTTCGATTTCGCAAGGCAGCCAAGGCAAAGATTTTGACCTCACAGTTTCTTGCCACAACTCAAAGGAAGTGCGAGGAGACATCAATGGGGTGCCATCCGGTTTAAATTCAATTGGCCAGTCGGGTTTGCCTGCCCAGTTGACAGTTTGAATTGCTTCGGGACGGAACCACAAAATGTAATAATTTTGCATCTCGGATATGGCAAGCACCAGCAAACCGCTAGCAATTTTCTTGAATTTCTCCGATGGCGGATACAGTTTTGAGAGAGAATCTGTATAAAAAACATCATTATTTATTTGAGGTTTTATCCAAGCTATTAAGTTTCTGATTTCTCCCAATTCTGGGGTTGTGCCAATGGCTGTTAGATTTTCATTGGCACAGACAACTCCACCGATAGCGCCCACTAATGCCAGCAATTCATCTCGGGATTTAAGTAAACCTTCTACAAAGCAGTGTGATTGAGAAATTTCAGCGATGAATTTATGGCAAATTTCTTTTAAATTAATTGCATAGTCCCGGTCTTCGCTATCTTGTTTGTAGCTGAGTTCTAGATTTACAAACTTTGCTACCAGTTCGCAAGCCGTTCTGGTTTCGTAGTTGATATACTTTGGTGTTCGGTGGTGACAGGCGATCAATCCCCAGAGTTTTCGATCTTTGATTAATGTCACGGTCATGCTAGCGCCAATGTTCATATTCTTGAGATATTGAACGTGGCAAGGCGAAACTGTTCTCAACAAAGATAAGCCCATATCCAGGGGGCGACCGGTCAGCGGATTGCACTCAGGAATTAGTTCTACAGCCTGATAGTGAATATCGGGAATAAATCGAATTAAATTCATGGTGAACTGCTTTCTAGCCTGCGGGGGAATATCCGCAGCCGGATAGTGCATTCCCAATAAAGGAGCCAAATTTTCTGCTTTATCTTCGGCGACGACTTTTCCCGCACCTGTGGCATCAAATTGATAGACGATCGCCCGATCGAACCCAATCATCCTCCGCACCTCTTCTACCACTGTCTGACACAGCAATTGCAGGTTTGGCGTGTTGTGGATTTTGTCGATCGGCTTTTGGACTAAATGATAAGAATTGAAATAATTGCTCGCTTTTGGGGAAACAACCTGCTCTAGTTCAAAAATTAATACCGAACTTAATTGATACAGCGTCCCATGAAAAAAAGACTTGCGGTTTTGAATTTTGAATGATAAGCTGATATCGTTAGTTTGATTGCTGTTTTCACATAAAGCTTTTTGAATCGCCTTAATTTCCTCAGTCTCGACAAATCCATGTAAAAACTTGCCCAAAAGTTCTTGCGGGTAAATGCCGATCGCCTTAAAAGTATTATTGCTAACTTGCAAAATCTTCAACACAGTAGATTCCACCACCAACAGGATGCCGTGAGGTTGAATCGAAGCCGGAGCGTAAATTAATTCGCAGTCGGTGTCATCGCGATCGCCTTTCTCTGACGTTAATACCATTGCTTTCATTTGATTGTGAACATTGATCTAAATCAGCCTGTATTGTTAAATGACCGGGCTCTCCATCCCTCGACGCCATCGCGTCCGAATCCTAGAATTTAATAATCCCAAGTTTTGGCGAAAGCTTACCGGCGTTTCGGACGCCCGCTGCATCATTAGGTGTCAACAATCGCCTAACAACTTTTGTATCTATCGTTTACCGTTGAGGCCAGATCCCCCTCTTGCGGTCAACTGTCAACTGTCAACTGTCAACTGTCAAACGATTTTGGATTTTGGATTTTGGATTTTCGATTGGGGATTGAAGATTTTTGATTGTCAACTGTCA
>NZ_JAEQDD010000141.1:0-13879 GCF_020737885.1 Microcoleus sp. PH2017_34_RAT_O_A
CCGAACGTTTAAAATATTTCGCGCCACCAGCAATTCTCAGGTGGGGAAGTTCACAGAATCTCGAATAATTTTTGTCGATCGCCCGAACACGCAAATTCATTTGCCAAAAAATGGGCACTTGAGTTAGTTGAATATGGATCTGAGGAGATTGTTACGCCCTGCCGAAGCATCTCCACAATTTCCGCAGACTTAGCCCCGGCCGATTCGTAATCGATCGGTCGCGGGTTCAAATCCCGCCATCGGCTTTAGGTTTTGTGAAGTGTCAAAAGTTCTAAAGACTTTCATACACTTTTAACACTTCATCCCCGTAGTGGTTAATCACCTTAACCGCAATCTTTCCCGATTTACCATTCTTGCCTTTGGGAGAATCAAAAGGACGGCTAGTAGTAGAATACATCTGACTCCAAGCATCTTCATCAATTTCTGCTTTCAGCGCCCGCTTTAATTTTTCATAAGGTTGGTTAGCACCTGTAAAATAGGCATGACGCACAAAAAAGCTTTCCTCATTGTAGTCAGTGTCAATAAACCAACAAGCAATATCATCAGGCGAACTGCTGCGAATTTCTCCTGTAGTCGGATCGTAAATATCTAAGCCTTTTAAGGTGACTACTAGCTGACCATTTTGGCGTTTTAACTCAATATCTGGTTCGCCAAATACCATAAATAAATTACCAGCCCCTGTTTTCTTGAGCAGTTCATCACCCAGTAACAAATCAGGATTCATGCGAGTGATTAAAACTTGCAATTTGCCATAACGTTTTGCTTCTTCATTAACATTAGGTTCAAAGGCAAAACCGCAGACAATTAATACATCATTCCCCAAGCCTTTAACAGCTTCTTTGGCAGCTTCTTTGATATCATCAACGCTGACAGTGCCGTATTCTGGCCCGATGTGGACTGCTACCCGCTTGATGGTTTCATCGCTTTCTGCGTACTCGCCTACAGCATGAATGTAAGTACCCGCATGAGATTCTAAATACTCTAAATTTTCAAACTTGAGGCGTTGATTTTTTAAAGTATTTTGGATTCCTGCCCTTTTCAGGTTGTCAATGATTCTGACTTCAAATTGATCTGATGCTTGGGTAACGCCTTCCTGTTCTGAGGCTGGGTATGCTTCATCAGTAGAAAGAATGCGGTGAGGTGAAAGACTTTCGACAGTAAACGGGCCAGTTATCCGAATGCGTTTATTGTTTTCATAAGGTTGGTCATAGAGTAGTTCGGTATCGGCATTACGCGCAATAGATTCATCGATTTCTTTCTGCCGTTGTTGCCTGAGTTGCCACCATTTAGCTATTAATTCTTTAGCTTCATCTGACCATTTGGCATCGGATTCTCTGGGAATTTCCCATTCTTCCCAGGATTTTTTGAGCAACTGGTTTAATTGAGTGCGAACTGGTTCTAGTTGTAACTGCCATTTGGCATGGATAGTATCAATTTCTGGATTATTGGCGATTGATCCCAATGTAACATGAGGAACGCGCTTATAAACAAAGCCTTTTTTGATTGCGTTGTCTGTCTTAGGTTGTGTTGATGGCAGTTGTTTAGTGATTTCGGCTTCTTTTTGGATGCCTTCAGGGGAGTCTGTTAGTAGGTAGTAGGGATATTTAGCAGACATGAGGCGAGTTCTAGCTAGTGCTAAGGCAACACGGCTTGTGTCGATGGTAATCCAACGTCTTCCCCATTGTTCGGCAACATACGCTGTGGTTCCAGATCCGCAGGTTGGATCTAATACTAAATCACCGGGATCTGTAGTCATTAAAAGACAGTTTTCAATTATTTTGGGATTTGTTTGAACTACATAAACTTTGCTTTCCGAGAAACCACCAGCCGTTTTTGCCCAAACATTTGTAATTTGGCTAACAGGGTAATCATCAAAAAAAGATTTATATCTAAGATATCCACCTAGTTTAATTATTCGGTTAGCTAATTTTAATCTTTGTATTCCTGGCAAATGCGTTTTCCAGCTTTTGCCCCTTAATGGATAAAATTTTTCGCCTTGATAATCAATAGGAAAATTTGTACTAGCTCCCCAACCAGTCGCAAGTAAATCGATGCGTTGAAAAATTTTTAAGTTATCGCTAATATGACTTTTTTCCTGCTTGTCTTCAGTTGTTAATCTCTGATGATTACCATCAATATCCTGTGCTAGAGTAAATTCAGAATTGCTTACTAAATCTTTTTCTTCATAGAGCTGTCTATATTTAACACTTTCTTTGTTTTTGGAGTACCAAATAATATAATCTTGAACCCCAGCGATGTATTTACTTCCTAGAGAAACTTTAGTAGTAGCAGAAATTTGAGTAATAAAGTTTTCGCTCCCAAAAACCTCATCCATCAAACACCGAACCAAATGCACATTGTCATCGCCAATCTGCACAAAGATACTACCAGTTTCCGTCAATAACTCTCTTGCTACAACCAACCGATCGCGTAAATAACTCAAATAAGAATGAATCCCTAACTCCCAAGTATCCCGAAAAGCTTTCACCTGTTCCGGTTGCCTTGTTACTTCTTCAGCCTTCCCATCTTTAACATCGCGCTTCCGAGTCGAAACCTGCCAATTAGAACCAAACTTAATCCCATAGGGCGGGTCAAGATAAATCATCTGCACTTTACCCTTTAAACCCTCCTTCTCCGCCAATGAATTCATCACCAACAGCGAATCACCCAGAATCATCCGGTTAGCCCACTTCACCCCATCCTTATGCTGATAAAAGTCAATTAATTGGTCAAACTCTAACCCATTGAAATCACTAAATAAACTTAATTGTTCCGCTGGCTGTTCTTTCTTAACCTGCTTCTTAAAATCCTCAATAATTGCGTGGGGGTGTATTTTTTCCTGAATATAAATCGGCACAGCAGGCACTTCTAAATCCTGACTGTCCTGTTCGTCTTTCCCCTGCCACACCAACTGCGGATCTAAAGACGGATCGCGGGGATAGAGAACTTTTTGAGGTTTTTTCTCGTCGTCAGCCATAAAATCACGCAACTCTTCAGTAGGAATATTAGCCCGTTTATCCTGATGTTTCACACTATCAATAGGTGTAGATTTGTCATTCTTTTTCCTAGGCATTAGTTATTTCCTTATAGATAAATGTTTGAATTTTACAGCCTTTGACATTCTGCTTTTGTACTCGAAACAATCGAGACTTCAATTCACTGAAATCTAAAATCAATTCATGAATTTTTAAGGCTTGTTGTTCATAATCAAAATCTCCTTGACATTCTTTACAGAGGATAATTCCACTGTGTTCTTTGACAAGCTTGTGTAGTTCAATAAAATCCTGCCTATTGAGCGTAATCACAGCCCGCTCTTGTTGATGGGCAAACTTGAGAACATCATCATCGGGAATTCCTTGATTAGCCTGTTTTGCGTCATAGGATGTCAACACATCATGTCCGAGATAACGAAGTTTGTTGACGATATCTAGGGGGAAATTTTCGTTAGAGTAAAGCCTAGCTATCTTCATCATCGTCATCCTGGGCAGCAATTACTCGATCGATTTCTGTTTGATGCTGTTCGTAGTATGACGAAGCTAATCTTAAATCTGCGGGAGTTAACCCCGGATAATTCCTCAGTATTTCCTCATCAGATGCCCCCAGTTTGTAAAAAGAAATAATTGTCCAGACAGGAATGCGTGTATTGCGTATCCTAGCATTACCTCCACAGACACCAGCGGTTTTTTGAATTGTACTAATATTCGTATCCGTTTGTGCTGTCTGCTTAGACAAATACATCCGAATAGATTTTTCGGCATTCCAAGGATCGGATATTTCTAAGAAATCCCAACGCCCTAATCCCCCGTGATTTTTTACTGCTGGTATCCAAAGAGTTCTAGCAGTCGCCACCTTAGCGGCTTTGTCCTTTCTCGCTTCCCCCGATACTTCCAAAATTAAATTCAGTAGTTCTTTTTGCCCATCATTAATTCGCACAATAAAATCAGGCAAATAATTTCTCTGTTCCCCATTGAGAGTATAGGGAATAGTAAAGCCTAAATTGTGATTTTTTACATAGGAGACAACCTCATTCATTTGTTCTAAGGATTGCACCATCTTTGATTCCCAATTACTATCGAGTACCACATGAGAAACATGACATTTATGAGGGTTAGTCGTATAAACCGCACGGGCGGTGTCAAAGTCTACATAGCGAGTCGAACCAAAAGTATCATAGGGGCGGAGAATTGGCTTTAAAGATTTTCGCAACTCTCCTTCCACAATGGCATGATAAATCTTGTCTGTCGCATCGTGGGCAAATTCAGTCAGCATTAACAACTGAGGATAGGTATTGTCTTTGTAACGGACACATTCTTTGAGCCACTGTTTAGTTATTTGCAAAACTTGGGGAAACAACCAAGCTTGTACATCTGCATCAAAAAAATGTATTGTAGTTTTTTCTGGTTTCTGATTCCCATCCCATCGAAAATACTTTTCTAAAGTTAGTTTTGCCAACAAAAAAGCGACTTCCTGTTCTCTGTGGGATTTCAATTGATCCAATGTATGAATACTGGATTGACCAACAATGGGAGCATTGACTGTAAGAGTAGGCAAATCAGCCGTAGAGATAACATATTGACAAACATCTGTAAAATTAGCTGTTAATTTGCCCCTACTAATGTCGTAGCGATAACCCGTCAATCGAGGGAAAGTAATTTCAGATTCATTTCGTTCTGCTAAAGCTCGAACACGGGTAGGGAGTGTTCCCCGCTTGGGTGTTTTATTAGAACCTGCACAGGGGATAAAAGCAAAGGGAATACCGTAAACTTCGGCATATTCGGGTTCATACATTCCCTCTTTATTCACTGCATAGTTAATCCGTCGCAGTCCCCGTCCAACAACTTGTTCGCACAACAACTGAGTGCCAAAAGCTCTTAACCCTAAAATGTGGGTGACGGTACTAGCATCCCATCCTTCAGTCAACATAGAAACAGAGACTACACAGCGAATGTGTTCCCCCAGTTTTCCGGGTTTACCAACGGTATTTAATACTTCGCGCAGTAACTCTTCTGGTGTGATTTTTTCGGGATCTTTACCTGGATATCTTTGTCGATATTCGGCTTTAAATTCTTCAATCTCCTGTGCTGTAATTTTTTTGAATTCAGCACTCATCGCCTCGCCTGATTCTAGTTGTTCGCTGTCTACCAGAATCGTGTTAGGTCTAGCTGTCCAGTTTTCGTTTTGGACGTTACTAAATAATGGTAGTTTACCGGGAGCTAAAACAGGTCTACCATCAGGATATTTTTTGCCAGTATCCCAGCCAGCAATATAGTCATAAACTAATTTAGAGACATTGGTATTATTACAAACAACGATAAATACAGGCGGTGTTTGTCCTCTGTCAGTAGCTTCTGTGTCCTGTTCCCATAATTCAAAAGCTTTTTTGTAGTTACTATAGAGACTTTCTAAGGCTCCCTCTAACTCTTTAGGAAGTTTTGGTTCGGGTGATGATTTACTTTCATCTTGGGTACTGCGTCCTTTCTTGGGGAGTTGATCGCGAATTAAGGGCCAAATACTGCGATAAGCAGGCAATTCGCCTTTCATGTTGTCGTCAGATACGGGAACGCGGGGAATTTTGACAATGCCTGATTCGATCGCATCAATCAAGGAAAAGTCAGAAACTACCCAAGGAAATAGATTGCCTTCTTGATAGCCAGAACCTTTTAAAAAGAACGGTGTAGCTGACAAGTCATAAACTACTTTGACCCCAATTTTTGACTTTATAGCTTCAATGCCAGAAATCCAAAGTTGTGCCTGATCGTTGCGTTTTTCTGCTTCTTTGCGGTCATCACCTTTGAGCTTGGCATCGTCATCACCAACGCGACGACGGTAACAGTGGTGAGCTTCATCATTAATCACGATAATGTTTTTCTTGTTTCCTAAACCTTTGCAAACTCGCCTTACCATTTGGTCTGGGGTTTCAGTGAAAGCACTTTTTTGTCCTTGGGCGAGAATATCTTTAGTTAACCGAGCTGCTGAATTAAGTTCTCGCAGTTTAAAGGCATGATAGTTAGTAATAACAATTTTAGCTTTTTCTAATTCTGGGATTAAATCTGGTGGTACTAGGTCAAGTTTTTTGTAGTAATTTTCAGCATCATTAGGTTGGAGTACCCGCAGGCGATCGCGCACGGTAATTCCTGGTGCTACTACTAAGAAAGCATCGCTAAATTTATTGTTCTGAGGGTTGGCGGCTTTATTAAGAGTATGCCACGCCATCAGCATTGACATGACTACTGTTTTACCGCTTCCTGTCGCCATTTTACAGGCCATGCGGAACAGCAGCGGGTTCGCATCTTCATTGAATTGTCGGAGTTGATTCTCAATCCAGTTATCGCCGCACTTTTTTGCAACTTCGGTGATATAGATAACTGTCTCTAAAGCTTCTATTTGGCAAAAATATAATTTACGTTCGCGATCGGGGTTAGTCCAATATGCCAACAATTTTTTAGTGGTAGGGGTAACGTAGAGATAGCCGCCACGTCTCCACAGGCTAACGCGATCGCGAATTTGGTTAATAAACTTGTTTTCTGCTACTCTGTCTTGTGTCCATTCACCTAGATTTAGCTCTAGTTGTTGAAACTGCTTGCTTTTTTTCTTCGGTTGGGCGATCGGGATAAAATAATGGCTGATGCGACGCTCTTCGAGAATTTCATCGGTAATACCATCATCGTCAAAGCGAAAGTGGTACTTGGGTTCCAAGAAGGCAGAGTTAATAATAGGATTTTCAATGACAACTTGATTCATCTATTTCCTGATACTTGTTATATGGACATAGCGATCGCCAATGATAGAGAATTCCTTATTCCCTAACCAATTGTCCCAAGGTCAGAGCAAATTCCCTCCAAATAGACTACCATCATAAATCATCCTTTTATCTATATTTTAACTGAAAATAAGTTACTTATATTTATATATCTACATAAAATATTATCTAAAATGATGGACTTCTGGAAATTGCTCATCTGCCCAAACCTCATAAAACAGTGCTGACACCAGCCATGCACCCACAAAGCAGAAATCTTAAACCTGGGCCCACAATTGGGACATTCCCAACCTGCGTAGGTGAAATCTGCCAAAGCGATCGCACCTCCCAACCCCACCAACTTCCCCAAGGATCGTCGGCGTTAACTCCTTCGCCCGCCGAAACCGCCCCAAAAGAGGACTGGCATTTTTGACGACAAACCCGTTTGTAGTGAGGACTTTAGTCCTTCAATTTAGTTCGGAGGGCGGGGGATGCGAAAACTTAGGGGGCTGAGGATTTGATTGAGGGCGCGCAATTGTTCGGCGGTGCCCAAACAAATTAGCATATCTCCTCCTTCGATCGCAGTTTCTCCAGTTGGCCCGACAATCAAAGTGCCGCCAGCCCGTCGAATTGCTAACACTAATGCCCCGGATTGCGATCGCAATTTGGCATTTCTCAAAGTTTCTCCGACGTAGACACAACTATTCGGATCTACCAGAAATTCTTCCATATAAAAAGAACTATCCGTACCCGTCAATACGCCGTCTAAAAAATCCATCACCTGAGGGCGCAAAGCAGCCGCTGCCATCCGTTTGCCGCCCGTAATGTAGGGGGATACAACGGCATCGGCGCCGCCCCGCTGCAACTTCTTTACGGCTTCTTCTGTGGTGGCGCGGGCGATCGCCCGTACCTTCGGATTCAGAGTTTTCGCCGACAGCACAGTGTACAAATTCTCAGCATCCGACGGCAAAGCTGCTACTATGCAAATTGCGCGATCGATCCCCACATTCAACAAAATTTCATCGAGTGTCGCGTCTCCCTGCACCGCCGTGTACCCCAACGCCAAAGCAGCCTGCACCGACTGTAGCGCCGAATCTACCACCACAAAAGGAATATTTTCTGCCTCAAATTCCAAGGCAATCTGTCGCCCCGTGCGCCCGAAACCGCAAAGAATGTAATGTTCGATCAAAGAATCCACCAAACGCCGCTGCTGCCTAATTCTTGCTCCTTCTTGAAAATATCCTTGAATCAGCGCTTCTGTAAAGCGGTTGACGATATAACCAATCACCATCACGCCCATCAAAATCAGGCACATGGTAAACATTCGCCCGCGTCTTCCGAGGGGGTGAATTTCACCGTAGCCGACAGTTGCTAAAGTAAATACAGTCATGTAAGCGGCATCGAGCAAAGGCCATTTTTCCACCAGCCAATACCAAAGAGTACCCGTGCAGAAAATGCCGCCAAGGGCGATGATGCCGCCCGTTAACTGTTTTTGCAGGCGCTGGTACTTTTGCTCTAGAGTTGAATACACCGATCGCCCTGACCTATTATTTATTACCTGCTACCAAATTTAAGCATATCAAGACTTACGCAAAAACCCGATTCATAGGAGCAAATCTAAAATCTAAAATCGACTGTCCGAGCGACTTTCAATCCCGTCGCAGAGGTGGCGATTGCTGGAATTGGCGAGCGGCAATTATTGCAGTGCGATCTGCAATTTGTATGAGGAGTATTTTCGCGCTCGCCTAGAATGCAAATAATCCTGAATTCAAAAAATAATGCAACTGCAAGCAAACTTAAAACCCATATCCACTAAGTCATTCCCAAATCTCAAATCTCAAATCTAAAATGGTATAATCCTGATTTAGCCGATCGCCAAATCCACACTAACTACAAATTCGGGAAAAGCCAGCGGCGACACTCGATCGCCCCGCCAAAACCTCAGCATTAAACTGTAACCGTTAACAGTCGGCTGGCGGTAAACTTCCAAGCAGTTTTCCTGTAAATTGACTATCCAGACTTCCTGAATTTGCGATCGGGCATAAATAGGAAGTTTCACATCTCTGTCATAGTCTATGGAAGTGTCAGCTACTTCTATTAATAGTAAAACTTCCGATGGGAGGGGGTGGGCGGTTGAATAGTAATCGGCGCGAGGTTGCAGCAATACTATATCAGGTTGCGGCTCAGTGCGATCGCTCAACTGAACGGGGTTCTGCACGTCAAAAGTAGCCAAATTTTCGGGAATTTGGCTGCACAGTCTGGCTAAGCGCCTCACAGAGGAAGCATGACGAGTTCCAATAGCGGCCATTTCAACAAGTTCTCCTTCTATCAATTCTAGGCGATCGCCCTCCGAAAGAATCCCAGCTTTACCCATCAGATGGTATTCTTCTACTGTGAAAAGTCTTTTGAGCAACTGCACAGCCATAACTTACCGTTCCTCTAATTAGTTCTTAGATTATAGTCGATCGAAACATAGCTATATTAACAGGGGTTATAAAAAATTATAACTTTGGTGGGATTTGTTTTTGACGAACCGCGAAGGCGCGAAGGACACGAAAGAAGAGGAAAGAAGAGGAGAGAAGAAGGGAAACTCACAAATATCTATCAATAGAAAGGTGTGTCCGGCTGAATGATTCGGTATCTTGAAAATAAGCAGCCAGAATCCTCAGCAATCTGCAACGGTTGGCTGTTTTGGCAGGCAGCACAATAATCTGAGTTAACATAACTTGATTCCATGCAAAATACCGCAGATTTACTCCCCAAAATTGACTCGCCGAGTCTTCCTAAAAAGCAACCCGCACTTCCAAATTACGAAGCAGCCGATCGCCAATTTGTCAATTTGCTGCTAGTGGATGATTTAGACAAGACGGTGGCTGCAAAACCGTTACTTGTTAGCGATTTTGAAAGCGCGATCGCCGTGGCGCTGCGATCGGCATATCAGCAACCGGAGGGCGATGAGGCCGCGCACCGTTTCTTGCAGCGCGTACTGTACCGCATCAACCGCCTCAACTTGTTTTGGTACGACGATTTGCGCCGCTACAACAACGAACGATCGCACTATTTGCGAGGAGTGCGCGATCGCATCGAAGAACCTTGGCAGCAGTGGGAAATCGCCCAAATCGACGTTGCAGCCGTGCAAAACATCGAGAATGTCAAGCAAGCCCTGCGCGATCGTGCAGCCGTCGATGTCGATCCTCCGCTGTCTGAGATCGATCGCTACCTGCGAGAAGAGATGACAGCAGCGGGATACAGACACCTGCTGGCGATCGCCTCCTTCGACGGTTTAGTGGAAGCCAGCCGTCTTTCCCGCATCCTCGGCGGGGCAGGCAACGAAATTCAGTCAACCCTGACGCGGGTGCTGATCGAAGAATACGGCGGCGGTCGCTTACCCCGCAAGCACTCGACCTATTTTGCCCAAATGATGGCAGAATTCGGGATGAGCACAGAACCGGAGGCGTATTTCGATTTAGTACCTTGGGAAGTGCTCTCCAGCATCAACCACAACTTCCTGCTTACCGAACGCAAGCGCCACTTTCTGCGCTACAACGGCGGACTCACTTATTTTGAGGTGGCTGGGCCCGTCGCTTACCGCAATTATCTAGGCGCCGCGCAGCGCCTGGGGTTGTCCCAGGCTGCGATGGGTTATTGGGAACTCCACATCCGAGAAGATGAGCGTCACGGGCGCTGGATGCTTGATGAGGTGGCGATCCCGCTGGTTGACAAATACCCGCAGGATGGGTGGGAATTGGTGTTGGGCTACGATCAAGAGAAGTCGATCGGCGATCGGGCTGCGTTGGCTGTAGTGCGATCGATCCAAGCAGCAGAACACAATTGACACGTAGATGGGGATTTGCCGTTGGGTGGGGGCGGGTTCACAGACAATAATTGCCACTCAACCCACAATCTAATCAACCCGCCCCCACCGATAAAACAACGAACGATCGATCCGTGCTGTATTTTACAAGGCTGTCATTAACTGAATTAGCTCGATCGACAAATCTCTGGGCGACTTTTGCTGCTTCTGAAACAAAACTCCCGCCAGCAGATAGATATTTTCCGAATAAAAAGCCATGCCCTGTTTTTGCAGATTGGCGATCGCGCTTTTCACCTTCGGTTCCGAACTGTAATAGCCAAAAGTTAGAGGTGCAATCTCAAAATTCGCCACCGAGTAGCCTCGATCCAAGGCATCATCGATCAAACCCACAGGATTAGAATAGCTCGAAACCATCAGCAAAACTTTGTCGCAGCCCAAAGATAAAAGTTTTTTAGCAATTGTAGAACCATCAGTCCCGCCGTGCAACAGCGGCTGATAGAGCTTGTCATCCGCCGCCGGCAAGTAAGGCGGATTTGAAATTATACAATTCGCCGACTGATATAAAGGCGAATCAAAAAAAGAGCAATTTTGGACAGTGTATTGTTCGCTCAGTTGATATTGCTTAATTTGAGACTCAGCAATTTTCGACGCAACCTTATTTAACTCAAATCCTTGTATTTTTCCGTCAAAATTAGTTCTGACCAAAGACTTAATAACTGGACTTCCCTCTCCGGAACCAAATTCTACTATAAGTCGAGAATTGTCAGCGGTATCTAACACTAAACTTTCCAAGCAGTGCGAGTAAAAATCAGATTCTTCAGGGCAATGAAATACCTGTTTTAGAGGATGGGATGAAGTGAGCATAAATTCTGTAACAAAGTTTACTTTTTTAAAGTTATCTAATAAATAATTGTGAAGCCATCTGTCGCAAGAGCTATTTATAAACTTTTTAAATCTCTCTCTTGCTATTTTATCTGCTGCGATCGTCAATGCTTATTATAGCGGTTCTCAGAAAGATGAGGTACGTTGTTGGGCTTGGGCCCTCTTGGTTTCAGTGGTTATATAACCTGTCAGTCATACCTCACCTTTTTGAGAATGAGAAAGGCTATAACTTATCAATACACTGCTTGGTTGGTAGTGAGGAATTCATTACTCGGAAAATGCGGACTTAATTCCTCGGAAAATGCGGAATGAATTCCCAACGATCGAACCTCAATCATATTGGTTCGATCGTTGGGAATTCATTCCTCATCAGACGAGAGATGACTCAAGTCCCAACGCTCAAACCCGATCGAGGTTATTTTAGCGGACACGATAGAACTGATAACGTTCGCGAGCGGGGACGCTCGCACTTCTGAGTCATGACTGATGACTAATGACTAATTACCACCAGACTGTACAGATTTGCGAGTTTGGTTAGTATCGTCGCCCTTGTGATGCCACGTGCCACCGTCACCTTGAACATACTCTGATTTTACGCTGTTCCAAGCAACGCGAGTAGCAGCATCTTGGCTCATTCCATCTTCGCTAGCGCTCTTAAAAGCCGCTTTAAAAATATTCTGCGCCCCTTGGGGGAGTTGTTGTGCTTCTGAAGGTAATGTGTCAAATTGTTGTTCTGGCATAATGGTCTCCTTTTTTTTAACATAAATGCTATTTTATATAGAATAAACAACTACCTTCCTCTCTCTAAAAGCAAATTTAAGACAGCATTTATCTCAGTCCGAAGACCGATGTAATCTTAAATTTATTAGTTTCAGAAAAAGGAACTTGCTTGCCGTTGCTGGTGGCACGGAATTTGGGTAATTTACCCGATCGCACAGCTATAAATCTGACTTCGGCTTTTTCACCTGCGAACTTAGAAAATACGTCAGCGAAGCGATTACTAAACCGATACTCCCTCCCAAGGGAAGGATGTTCGGATCGCCCTTCCACCTAACTACCTCAGCGAGAAACAATACGCTCAATACAACGACGATCACGCTGGTGAGCTTGGTTTTGAGATCCTCGATGCTGTGAATTTCCAGCCAGTGGGGTACTTTTATGCGCTCGTCAATGAACAGCTCGTAAAGTCCGAGGGCAGTAATGTAAAATACTGTGGCTAACAGAAACAAATCTACAACTTCGATCAAGGACAGAATCAGTTGTTTGGAGTTTTCGCTGGAAACCGCTCCTGTAGTTAGAATGTGGCCGATGGTAGCGACTGTTTCCAGCGCGCCGTAGACCAAAGGTAATAGCTTAGAAACTATTGAGTCTGTGGGGTAAGTTTCAATTGGAAAAACAATCAAGGAAACGGGACTAAATTTGCTCTCTTACCTTCATTATCCCGTAGCGAATATGAAAAGAGTTGTACGTTCCGTTGTCAATTTGACCATAAGGTTTTGCAATCAAAAGCGATCGCAGGACTCTACAAGGCAAAAGCAAGCATAACCATGAAATCTTCTAAATTGTTGAAAGTTGTTTTAGCAGGGGCTTGTACTTTAGGTTTAGCAACGGTTTCCTTAGCAGTGCCTGCTTCTGCCCAGTCGGGAGGCGGTGCAGGCACGGGTACTAGCGGTACGACAGGTACAACCGGTACCAGCGGTACAACTTCGGCGCCGACTGAGACTAATTCTGGAGTTTTGAGCGATCGGCGCGATCGCCCCAACAATCTGGGCTGGCTGGGTGCCTTGGGCGCGTTAGGTTTGCTCAACTTGTTTCGCAAAAAAGACGATGCAGCGTCGGTTCGTCGGTAGTTTCGGGCGATTCACGCTCGGGATAGATTCGCACGCGCGTACTATTGAAAACTTGAAAACATAGAGGCTTAGAAATTCATGACTTCACCAAATCGCCAAAATTTGTTCGTAAAATTGGTTACTGTTGCCGGAATTGCCGGCGTTAGTTCCTTGCTCGCCGTGCCCGGATTCGCAGAATTGAACCGCCAGACTAACGACTCGAACAATTCTAATTCTGCGGGCTTGATTGCGATCGATCCCAACAACAATACCAATCCCGGCGGCCGTCCTTTTGACTCGACTAATCCGAACTACACTAACGATTTGGGGGGCAGTCCTTCGGACTCTACAAATAGCCCCAGCAACAATAACAATCCCGATCGTTCTTCGGAAGATCCTGTGAGCGATCCGAACAACAATACCAATCCGGGCGGCCGTCCTTTCGACTCTACTGTCCCCAGCAACAATAACGATGCCGGCGGCCCTAGCAACACTCGCAATAGCCCCAGCAACTAGAATAGACCTCTTGCAAAAATCCTTTTAACCAAATTTTGGGACGGGCTAGAAGCCCATCCCACAAGAAAAAAGATTTTTGTGGGATGGGCTTCTAGCCCG
>NZ_JAEQDD010000142.1:0-11580 GCF_020737885.1 Microcoleus sp. PH2017_34_RAT_O_A
TTATCTAGTTCCGATAAACCTGTTAAATGCCTCGTATAATGTCGGTCAATAGCGTTCATCGCCTTGATTTAACCTCTCGACAATTAATCCACCCTGCTTAAAAAAGGGGAGTAGGGGGTGGGACAAGAATGCTCTCAAAGTCAACCCCTACTCCCCTTGTTAAGGGGGATGCGAGGGGGATCTCCGGCACATAAATAGTGTTAAGTGAACCGTATTGGATATAGCAAAGTGCGATCGCCCAAAAACTATAACTGCTTTTTTGCAAAAAACGATCGCCCTTTTTGGAGAAAGCGATCGCCTCGATGTCAACTATTAGTTAGCAAATCTTATCAATTACCGATCAAGCTGCGGCTGCTGCTTCTTCTGCTTCTTCTTCAGGGCTGGCTTTAGTTCCCAACACGGTAACAACCACCTGAGTTGGGTCGCCGAGAGCTTCTGCTCCCGCAGGTAAAACTAATTCGTGAATGTGCAGCGCATCCCCTACCTTCAAATTAGAAATATCTACTTCAATTGCATCAGGAATGCTATCAGGTTTGCACTTAACTGCGATTTGCGTCAGCACAGTTTCCAACATACCACCTTCTAACTTGACGCCGACAGATTCGCCGACAAAATGCAGAGACACTTCAACTTCCAGGCTGTCTTGAGTTGCTACGGAGAAAAAGCTCAGGTGGTAAGGAAAACCTTTCCAAGGATGAACTTGAACTTCTCTGAGCAATGTTTTTCCGCTCCAAGAGAGTTCGGGAATGCTGAGATCAATTAGGGTGTTGTTGACTGCGTGTTTTTTGAGCAGGGTTTCAACTGTTTTAGCTTTGACGGTAAGGGAAATGGATTCAGAGCCTTTGTGTCCGTAAAGGACGGCGGGAATCAATCCGGAGCGGCGGAGGGCGTTAGGTTTGCTGCCTTCTGCCCGCTTTTGACATTCTACTGCGATTTCCATTTTATGACTTTCTGTTGATTGTTTTCACATTTTACCAGAATTGTGGTAGTGCGATCGCGTTCAATTAAATTCGCTGAAGGTATTGATAATTTTCGTTTTCCACACACTTCAGCAATTCGAGCATTTTTCTCAAACGGTACGTTCCTGATTGATACTCTTCTTTTGAAGGGTAATCACCAAGCTTAGTCAGAACTAAATCGCTTTCACTGATGATTGCTTCGCTGAAAATTTTCTTGAACTACTGGCGAATCTCCTGATTTAATTCAACTAGAGGCAGAATTACATTTTCTTCATCTAAGTGAATTTCGGTATCGATTGATGCGCCACCTATTTTGGAAAAATCAGACTTTGCCAACCATTCGTAAGTATTTGCTGTGATTCTTACACTATCAGACGGTTCACCATTGGCTGAATAAAAACTGATGTCAAACATTGGGATTGCTCCTCCCACTAAACATCTGAAAACTCGTTATTATGATAGGGCGATCGAACTAACTTAATTAAAGGACTCGTTGAAGATATTGATAATCTTCGTTTTCAACACATTTTAGCAAGTCTAGCAATTTCCTCAAACGGTAGGTTGCTGATTGATACTCTTCTTTGAGAGGAGAATCTCCCAGCTTGGTGAGGACGGTATCGCTTTCGCAGATAATTGCATCGCGGAAAAAACTTCTGAGCTTCTGGCGAATATCTCGATCTAACTCAACTAAAGGTAGTTTCTCCTCTTCTTCATCTATCAAAATATTTCTGGGAACAGATTTGCCAATTTTGGAAAATTCTGATTTTGCCAACCACTCGTAAACGTCTTCAGACATTTCGATATAGTGCGGCGGTCGATCAGTTTTGAAGGTATAAAAAATAAGATCTAACATTAGCTTTCCTCTTGACCTTCCTGATTCAATAACTTACTTTCTGGAAAATTTTCTACCCAAGCTATATCTGCTCGATCGAATACAGTTTTAGCAGGTTTAGTAATTCCTCCTGTGGTAATAACTCCAATCACAGTTCCTTTTTGACATATTTCCTTAGCTTTGGTTGAATCTATTTTCTTGGTTTTCCAGGCTTTAATTTCAATATGCGGTTCATTCATTATTGTTTATATTTTTTTGATAAATTAACTATTGAATTCTACCTGCAAATTACGGAGTAGCTGTTTAATTCGCGGAACATCTTGCTGGTTGACTATCAAAATATCACCTTTGGGATTGTTTCCGGTTGTTCTTTTGGCTTCTATTCCTTCTTTGCTCAACTCCATTATAAGCCATCCAATCATGTCCCTGTGAACTTCTAGCCGTGCTATCTGTTCATCCTCGTCAGTCATTTACTTGACTCCCTGTAAATAATACCAATTCTCGCCTCGTCTTGCAACAATCATGAGTGTTGGGCTAGCGTGGAACGGAGGGTTGTTTCCTGAAAGACTGTATGCAGCGGTGCGTCGCTGCGAGATTGTGGCTCTTTTTTGGGATTTTTGATGGCGACGCACTCTACAGCTACTGTTGCATGAGTTTTATGATTGTGCTACTACAGCCGTGCCATCAACCGACAATAATCCCCGCTTCGGCCCGTGAATCGGGTCTTCGACAATAATAGTTTGGTCGCGACTGGCTCCGAGAGATACAATGGCGATCGGCACTTCCATCAAATCTGCCAAAAACTTTAGATAATCCAAGGCTTGCGATGGCAAATCTTCCAAATTGCGACATTCTTCCGTGGACTGTTTCCAACCGGGAAGGGTTTCATAAATCGGTTTACAGCGAGCAAATATCCGGGAACTTTTCGGGAAATCAATGCAGCGTTCCCCGTCAATTTCGTAAGCAACGCAAACCTTGATTTCTTCTAATTCATCCAAAACATCTAGTTTGGTAACAGCGAGACAATCAAGGCCGTTGATGCGGACTGCGTAGCGGCCGATTACTGCGTCGAACCAGCCGCAGCGCCGTTTGCGGCCGGTTGTGGTGCCGAATTCTGCACCTCTCTCGCCCAAAACTGCGCCAATTCCATCGACCATTTCGGTAGGGAAGGGGCCTTCTCCGACGCGGGTTGTGTAGGCTTTTGCTACGCCAATTACTCGATCGATCGCTGTGGGGCCAACTCCGGTTCCTACACAAGCGCCGCCAGCGATGGGATTGCTGGAAGTAACGTAAGGATAAGTGCCGTGATCTAAGTCTAATAAAGTGCCTTGGGCGCCTTCAAATAGAATATTTTTCCGCTTGTGAAGTCCCTCATAAATCTTTAGGGAACTGTCTACTACGTGCGGCCGCAAACGATCGGCATAAACTCGATATTCATCAATTACCTCTTGCGGATTTAGAGGCGGCAAATTGTAGAGTTTTTCCAGAATGACGTTTTTATGCTCGATCGTCCATTCCAGTTGTTCTTGCAAACCTTCCAAGTCCATTAAATCGAGCATCCGAATGCCAGTGCGTTCGGATTTGTCGGCGTAAGTCGGGCCGATACCGCGTCCCGTCGTGCCGATTTTATAATTTCCGCGCTGCTCTTCCGATGCTACATCAATTAATCGGTGATAGGGCATCGTGACGTGAGCAGTCTGTGAAATCATCAGCGAGGCAGTCGAAATATTCAGTTTTTCTAACTGATCTAATTCTGCTATTAAAACTTTAGGGTCGATTACCGTGCCGCAGCCGATGATACACTCTGTCTCAGGGTAGAGAATCCCGGACGGAATTAAGTGCAGCTTGAAAGTTTGACCGTTGACTACTACCGTGTGACCGGCGTTGACGCCCCCTTGGTAGCGGACAACGATATCTGCGGATTTGCTGAGCAAATCGGTAATTTTGCCTTTTCCTTCATCGCCCCACTGGGCGCCGATCACAACTACGTTAGCCAAGGGTTTCTCGCGTTCAGTTCAGGTTGACACAAACTCCGATTATGTACGAATGCGTCCCGGATGTCAAATTAATTTTTGTTACAATTTAGAGAAGTGAGGCTGTATTGGTCTCAAGAAAAGACTACCAGGACGATCCGGGGAGAGGGGGAGAGGGGGAGAGGGGGAGAATGGGAGAGGGGGAGAATTGGAGAATGGGAGAGAATTTGATGAGTTTTTATGGGAATCCAATGGGTAGCTTAAATGGGGAACAGTTTACCTGCTGGAGGTTGTTGGCTAGTATTTGGGAAAACCAGGTTTCTGGCCACTGATGTGTCTAGGACTAAATTACAAATTCTTAAATTCCTTCAATTCCTTAAATTCCTTCAATTCCTTCAATTCCTTCAATCCTTCAATTCCTTCAATCCTTCAATTCTTTCAATCTAAAATCTAAAATCTAAAATCTAAAATCGCATGACTTTACACGCTGAGTTGCACCGACATCTAGGTGGTTCTGTGGTTCCTCGAATTTTGTGGCGGTATTTCGATCGCCATAATGCCGAAATGGTCGATCGCTTTCAACAATATTCCGCATTTGAGGAGTTTTACACTCGCCCGCGCAATACTCTCGACGAGTATTTGGAACTGCACACGCTGGTGGAAAGCGTGCAAACTGTTGAGACTTTGCCTTATTTCATCTATCGGTTGATGCGGGGCGCTTACGTGTTTGAAAATCTGGCTTATTTGGAGTTGCGCTATACGCCTTATCTGCGGACTCCTGAGCATTTGGATCAGTCAAAACGCATTGATTTGATGGCAGAAATTGTCCAAGTTGTGGGTAAGGCAAGTCAAATTAGTGATTGTCCGATTGTTACTAGCCAAATTTTGTGTATGCACTCGCGCTTACCCTATGAGGTGAATCGGGCGATCGTAGATTTGGCTGCACAAATGGGAGAATATGTTTGTGCGATCGATCTTGCGGGCGGTGATGCTGCTATTGGCGATCGCCTGGATGAGTTTGTGGGATTGTACCAGTACGCAAGGTCGATCGGCATTAAAACCACCGGACATCTCTACGAAACAAGCTCTGGCTGCTATCCCGAACTTTTGCCTTATCTGATGCGGATCGGTCACGGGATTCAAATTCCGTTAAAATATCCCGAACTGCTGCCAGAGGTGGCGCGTAGGGGTCAATGCTTGGAAGTTTGCCCGACTACCTATCTGAAAACGGGAACCTTGCAGGATATGCGGGAATTGAAGGTTGTGTTCGATCGATGTTTTGAAGCTGGTGTCGATATTGCCATTTGCACCGACAATGCGGGATTGCACAACGTGCGGCTGCCTTTTGAGTACGAGAATTTGTTGACTTTGGATATCATTGATTTTCGGCAGTTACAAGCGTGTCAAGATGCTGCTTTCCGTCATGCTTTTGCGTGGCCCTACGGCGAAAGGCCCGTGAAGATGCTGACTGGTTTGTTGCAGCATGAGTCGGTTGGTGCGATCGTAAATTAAGATGATACGGCGGTTGAAACCGCGTCTACACAAATGAAGTCCGCCTCCGCGGACTGAAGAAAATAAGGTAATTTCAACCGCCGTTTCATCTTTAACCCGCGAAGGCGGGTTTTGTTTGTATAGATGCGGTTTCAACCGCCGTTTGATCTGAACCGTATTGAGTTATATTTGGGAAACAGAAACATCAATAAAAAAGGATAAAAGATATGACAAATATGGACGCTTACTGGATGCCCTTCACTGCGAATCGACAGTTTAAAGCGAATCCGCGAATGTTAGTTTCGGCAAAAGATATGCACTTTACCAGCGATGATAATCGCTCAATCCTCGATGGTACTGCGGGGCTGTGGTGCGTGAATGCTGGCCACGCCCGCGAGACAATTGCCGAAGCAGTTAAACAACAAGTTTTAAATCTAGATTATGCGCCGCCTTTTCAAATGGGACATCCGGCTGCTTTTGAATTAGCCGAACGTTTGGTAAAGCTGATTCCAGGCAATTTCGATCGCGTTTTCTTTACTAATTCAGGCTCAGAATCGGTGGAGACTGCGTTAAAAATTGCGATCGCGTATCATCGAGTTAGAGGTGAGGGAACTCGCCAAAGATTGATTGGTAGGGCACGCGGTTATCACGGTGTGGGTTTTGGGGGAATTTCTGTCGGCGGCATTGGCCCAAATCGCAAATTCTTCGGCAGTTTGCTCACGGGAGTCGATCATTTACCTCACACTCATAATTTAGAACACAATGCTTTCAGCCGCAAACAGCCGGAATGGGGAGCGCATTTAGCAGACGAATTGGAAGGGATTGTGGCTTTGCACGATGCGTCGAATATTGCGGCGGTAATTGTGGAACCGGTGGCTGGTTCTACGGGGGTTTTGATTCCGCCGAAAGGTTATTTGGAAAGGCTTAGAGCGATTTGTGACAAGCACGGGATTCTGCTGATTTTTGATGAAGTAATTACAGGCTTCGGGCGTTTAGGTTCGAGTTTTGCGACTGAATATTTTGGGGTAATTCCCGATATTGTGACGACGGCGAAAGGGATAACTAACGGTACTGTGCCGATGGGGGCGGTGTTTGTGAAGGAGGGAATTTATGATGCTTTCATGAATGCTCCTGAAAATGCGATCGAGTTGTTTCACGGTTATACTTATTCGGGGCATCCCGTGGCTTGTGCGGCTGCTTTGGCGACGCTGGATATTTATGAGGAAGAACGGTTATTTGAACGGGCTGATAAGATTGCTGGTTATTGGGAAGATGCAGTGCATTCTTTCAAAGGAGTTCGCCATGTGATTGATGTCCGCAATTTGGGACTTGTGGCGGGGATTGAGTTGGAATCTATTGCTGGGAAGCCGGGGAAACGGGCTTTTGATTGTTTTACAAAGTGCTTTGAAAATGGGTTGTTGATTCGCACGACTGGTGATATAATTGCTTTGTCGCCGCCGTTGATTATTGAGAAGGAACATATCGATCGCATTGTGGAGATTTTGACTGGGGTTTTGCAGGGGATGGAATAGGATTAAACTAAAATCTCAGAAACCGGGTTTTTGCCCAAATCATCGACTGTAACCAACTATTCTCGAAAAAACCCGGTTTCTCGCCACCCCACACATCCATTCATCCGCGTCCATCAGCGTACATCCGCCATCATCTGCGGTTCAAAAACCCGGTTTCTCGCCACCCCGCACATCCCAATTTATGATAAAATGCTATCAACCAAGTATTCGGAGATAAACCGATGCAACTAGAAGACTATTTTGAGTTTCTCGACCCCGATGACATCCGCATCAAAGGACATCGGATCGGCATCGATGACGTGATTAAATATTACTTGGATGGATATTCTCCCGACCAAATTCTGGTGGAATTACCCACTCTGAATTTAGAGAAGATTTACGCGACGCTAACCTATTATCTGCAAAATCGCAGACAGATGGATGCTTATATGTTGCGGCTGGCGAAGTGGCGGGAAGAACGCTATCAGGAATGGTTAGCTAAAGAACCTTCTGATGTAGTAAAACGTTTGAGAGCAATCAAAGCACAACGAGAACAGGAGTTAATTCTACTAAAGTGAAAATTCGTTTTTTACTCGATGAAAATTTGCCACCTAAGCTCAAAAGTGCTGTTTTGCACCTCCAGCCGGAGATAGATATTTTGCGGGTGGGGGACGCAAATGCACCGCCATTAGGAACCCTCGATCCAGAAATTATCAGCTATTTGGAATCATCACAAAGGCTATTGGTAACGGATAACCGCAAAAGTATTCCAGGACATTTGACAGAATATTGGGCGACGGGAGGACAAATTTGGGGACTTTTTTGGGTGCGTCCAAGTGCGAGTTTAGGCAGATGGGCAGAAGAAATTGTGATGGTTTGGGAGACTTCTGAGGCTGAAGAATGGATTGATAAGTTGGATTGGATACCATTATAAAAGATTGTTGAAAAAGTGCGTTAAGCGTAGCTATCCCGTAGGGAATCGACCAAAACCCAAAATCTCAGAAACCGGGTTTTTGCCCAAATCACCGACTGTAACCAACTATTCTGGAAAAAACCCGGTTTCTCGCCACCCCGCGCATCCAAGACTACGACATAAACCAAAGAAACCGGGTTTTTCGCAGTCTTTAGGCTGTGTATCGATATCCTCGGAAAAAACCCGGTTTCTGGCCACACCCAAAATCTCAGAAACCGGGTTTTTGCCGAAATCTTCGACTGTAACGAAGGATTCTCGAAAAAACCCGGTTTCTCGCCACACCTACAACAATCTTGCCATCGCCCGCCCCAAACAGATGAGTTTCACCGATAATAAATGAATAGATAGAACCATCCCAAATCCCAAATCGCTATGAACTCAGAACGCCAACAAGCCTATCTCAACCTGATAAGTCAACTTCTAAACTGTGACAGTGGCGATGAAGCGGAGATATTGAAAACTCACCCGGAATTGCTGGATGATGGCTTGGTGGTGGCAATGCTAGAAGAGGCGGATAATCTCAGAGAACAAGGTAAATTAAATAATGCTAATTGGTTGAAAAATTTTGCAGGGCTACTGGGTAAGGTGGATGGAGATTTCCTAGCGGGAATTGCACTGAAAGCAGAAGCAGATAGACTGTTAGAACAAGGCGATCGGCAGTATGATATCAGTCAATTTCGAGAAGCTTTGCAGTTTGATGAACAGGCATTAACTATCTATCGGGAAATTCGAGATCGTCAAGGAGAAGCCTATTGTCTTAACAATTTGGGATTAGTTTACTATTCCCTAGGGCAATATGATAAGGCGATCGAATTTCACCAACAGTATTTAGAGATTTCACGGGAAATAGAATATCGCCAAGGAGAAGCCAATTCTCTTAACAGTTTGGGATTAGCTTACAAATCCCTAGGGCAATTCCACAGGGCGATCGAATTTCACCAACAGTCTTTAGAAATTTCACGAGAAATTGGATATCGCCAAGGAGAAGCCTATTGTCTTAACAATTTGGGATTAGTTTACTATTCCCTATGGCAATTCCAGCGGGCGATCGAATTTCACCAACAGTCTTTAGAAATTAAACGGGAAATTGGAAATCACCAAGGAGAAGCTGCTTCTCTCAGCAGTTTGGGTAATGCTTACGATTCCCTAGGGCAATTCGAGCGGGCGATCGAATTTCACCAACAGTCTTTAGAAATTGAACGGGAAATAGAATATCGTCAAGGAGAAGCTGATTCCCTCGGCAATTTGGGCAATGCTTATCAAGCCCTAGGGCAATTCCAGCAGGCGATCGAATTTCACCAACAGTCTTTAGAAATTGAACGGGAAATAGAATATCGCCAAGGAGAAGCTGCTTCCCTCGGCAATTTGGGCCTTGCTTACGATTCCCTAGGGCAATTCGAGCGGGCGATCGAATTTAACCAACAGTCTTTAGAAATTGAACGGGAAATCGGAAATCGCCTGGGAGAAGCTGCTTCCCTCGGCAATTTGGGCAATGCTTACCAATCCCTAGGACAATTCCAGCGGGCGATCGAATTTCACCAACAGTCTTTAGAAATTAAACGGGAAATCGGAAATCGCCAAGGAGAAGCTAATGCCCTCGGAAATTTGGGCAATGCTTACAAATCTCTAGGGCAATTTCAGCAGGCGATCGAATTTCACCAACAGTCTTTAGAAATTGAACGGGAAATAGAAGATCGCGTGGGAGAGTCAATATCTCTCAACAATTTGGGATATACTTTCCTAAAAATCAATCAACTTGTTGAAGCTGAAACAGCACTTTGCGCCTCAATCGCAATTCATGAAACGGTGCGTTCAGAATTGGTAAATAACGACCACAAAGCCTCAATTTTTGAAACCCAACTATCTCCCTATCAAAACCTACAACAAGTCCTAGTCGCCCAAACTAAATTCGATGAAGCCCTAGAAATATCCGAAATGTCCCGTACTCGTGCCTTCGTCGAGTTATTGCAACAAACCCTATTAACAAATGATGTCCCAACCAATAACGAAACAAATAAATTATCCATCCCCAAAATCCAACAAATCGCCCGCGACAGAAACTCCACAATAGTTGAATATTCGATTATTGATTCAGACATCATTTACATCTGGGTAATCCAACCAAACGGCAACATCACCCATCGCGCCGCCAACCTCGAACCCCTCAACCAACAAAACCAAACCCTCAAACAAATCATCCTCAAAACCCGCGTCTCCATCGGCACCGTAGAAACCGACGACGCAGGCAACAAAATTCAGCCCAAATCCCAGTACAATCGAGACGAAACAGGCCGCTTTCCCCTACTGCAACTCCTCCATCAAATCCTGATCGAACCAATCATCGACTTACTCCCCACCGATGCCAATTCCCCCATCATCTTCATCCCCCACTACGACTTATTTTTAGTACCCTTCGCCGCCTTGCAATCGGGCAACAACCGCTACCTAATCGAAAATCATACCATCCTCACCAGCCCATCCATCCAAGTATTAGAACTCACCCGCCAACATCAAAACCGAGTCCGAGGATTGAGACAAGCCGCCCTAATTGTCGGCGATCCAACCATCCACCCAAACTTCCAATTAGACCCCCACAAACTCCGCCAAATCCCCAGGGCAAAAGAAGCCGCCGAAGCCATCGCTGCAACTTTACAAACCCAAGCAATTAGCGGAGACAATGCCACAAAAGTCGCCATTTTAGACAGAATGCTAAACACGCGCATCGTCCATTTATCCGCCCACGGACTCATCGACGATTTCCAAGGTTCCGGCATTCCCGGCGCGATTATTTTAGCACCATCGGGAGAGGACGACGGCGCAATTCATGCTGTAGATATCCTGCAATTAAAACTCGATTCCGAACTCGTAGTATTGAGCGCGTGCAGCACCGGGCGCGGTAAAATCACCGGAGATGGAGTCATCGGATTGTCCCGCTGCTTCATCCTCGCCGGAGTCCCCAGCATCATCGTTTCCCTGTGGAATATGGGAGTGATTTCAGCCAAGTTGCTAATGACTGAATTCTACCAAAATTTAGCACGGGGCGACAATCGAGCAGCAGCCTTGCGGTGTGCTATGCTAACCACAAAAGCTCGATTTCCGAGTCCCATAGCTTGGGCTGCATTTACGCTAATTGGCGAAACCGAAATTTTACCGCTGTCAACTGCAAAAATAGATTTAAGGAGTCTCAAAATGTCACTTCCCGATGATGCGAAACCTGAAGAAATTGTGGCGGCTTTTAGTAAGTTATTGAAAATATCAGAACCGCAATTTGTGGCAGAATTATCCGCGATTGATGTTGGTGCGATGGATAATGTGAATGTTATAGCTGAAAGAATCAAGGATTGGTGCGAAAGTCGGCCTCAAATTGAAGAGAATTTGGAGAATGAGATTTATCAAATGGGTGCGGGCGGGACTGATAGTCATGCGCCGGAGGAAGTGGTGAGGGAGTTTTATGAGACGTTGAAGAAAAATAAGATTCGATTGGGTTTGTCTAGGGATTCTGTGGTGGTTGAGAACCCGGCGGTTGAAACCGCGGCTACACAAACAATGTCCGCCTCCGCGGACGAAGATGGCCCCGGCGGTGGTTGAAGGCCCCGGCGGTTGAAACCGCGGCTACACAAACGATGTCCGCCTCCGCGGACGAAGATGGTATTCGGAGATGAGAAATCATTGTGTAGAATCTTCAACCCGCGCACCATCCGGGTTTTGTCTGTGTAGCCGCGGTTTCAACCGCCGGGTAATTACTGTAGTTTAGACTAACTAAAGATGAGAACGGTGGCCCAAGAAGAACTAGAGCCACCGTTAAGGAGAGAATGAGGGTGAAAAATAAAAACCTATCCAC
>NZ_JAEQDD010000143.1:0-13876 GCF_020737885.1 Microcoleus sp. PH2017_34_RAT_O_A
AAGGATGGTTACTCCTATGGATAGTTTAAGGTGGCTGAAGCCACAGCCGCGTTCCTCCCCATGCCTGAAGTCAGGGGCTTCCCGCTCGTCTTTCGGTGAAAAGAACAGGTTTGTAGTCAGGACTTCAGTCCTTCCGGTTGGAGTGAAGAAGGACTAAAGTCCTCACTACAAACTTAATTAATAGTTTTGAATTTTCTATTGTGAGACTGCTTGGTGAGTCGGCGCAGCCCGATTAGGAATAAAAGCTCGATCGAGCTTTTGACTGGTGCCGGAGTCCGGCAGGGGTTTAAACCCCTGCCTCAAAGCTTGCATTCAGTTAAAACCGACCCTCATATCAAATGTCAAATGCGGTGACATCCGAACAATCGAGCAGTGTGACAGTCCCCCCTAGCGATGATCGCACAATCACGATTTAAAGCCCTTAGAGCTTTTCTTTTTGTCCTGCGGCTTGGACTTTGACTTGTGAACTTCGCCTAATGCTTCCTGAAATAAGTTGTGCAGGTGCAGGGGAACGCTGGCAATTTCCGGGAGTTCGGGTTCTAAGGGTTTTTTGAATTCTTGTAACAGGGAATCTAAATCGATCTCGATCTGAAAGTCTGTGCGCTGCAATACTGTTTGCAAGATTTGTGATAATTTCGCTGGGTTAACTTTAGCTAACCGCCGCCAAATCCAGGCATTAATTGCCGGATCTTCTAGATAGCTGCGAACCATTTTCTCGTAACCGGGAATGGTGGAAAAGTCCTCGGCTGCGAGCATTTCGGTAAACTGGCTGTAGTTAGACAAAAAGGTTTGTCCCCAGCGGGAATGAGAAAGCGCTGTCACCTTTTCGGCTTTTTTGAAGCGATCGGGCAATTCGACTTTCGGCGTTACCATTTTTGAACTCGCATTGCTGTCGATCGCCACCTCAACTGCTTTAGTATCGGCGCCTGCTGCTGCGATCGCGACTGCTTTGATTTCTTCGGGATCGATTCCGGCATCTTCAACGATATCCGCGAGAGATTTACTTTGATCGATGCCGATATCAGCGAGGCGTTTTTTAGTCATTACCTCCTGAAATTCGCCCAACTGTTTGTTGAGGTGATATCCCGATAGCGTCACTTCGTCGCCGCCAAAAAATTCGGTAAAATCGTCGTGATACTGTTCTACCGACTTCCAAGCTTGCTCTAACAGTTCTGGGGCGTCGCTGTACAGGTTATTTTTGTAATTTTGCTTGAAATTGCCGATCGCCACCGCCAACTTCGGCTTGCCCAATTTCCCCATGGGAATCGGAGGCCCTGAGAGTATCCACGCCTCATCGGTGAGAGGCGCAATCCGAACCCGCAAGATTTCTCCTAACTTAAAGCGAGACATTTCTGGGAGGAAATTAGCGCTGTTGGGCTTGACATTGTAGTGCTTCGCCGTCAGCCAGTTTGTCACCTCGAAGCTGTCAGGGGAAATTTGAGTAATTTCAAACAAGCCGGTGAAGCTTTTTTGACCCCAACTTTTTAGCAAACTGATCTCGCCCTCGGTTAAATCGGGCTGACTTTCGACAAAAAGGTCGATCGGCGTTTTGTTTCCGACTTTACCTTCGACTGTAAAACTGTCAATTACCTGATTTTGTTGAGCAATATCGTAGCGCTCGCCCGTCGAGCGAATTGCGGCAAAAGCTTCTAAAGCTACCGCCAACTCTCCCTCAGCATCCAGCACAAAGTCAATTAAATTTTGCTTGAGTGTCCAAGCTCTTTCCAACATTGCATCCACAAGTTATACCGATTTTGAATGAAAGGATTTAGATTCTTAACAATTATCGGACTTGAAGCAACCGACGCTTTACGCTCCGGCTGGGATAGAATGGCGCAGATTGCGAAGAATGACCGAAATATGCGATCGATGCCTGAGTCCTGAATTAGTTTAATTTTAAGCCTAATATTCAAAAAATAATGTCCATCTCAAACTCCGTTGTTAATAAGTTTTTTTGCACCCCCAGCCGGAGGGTGCATCTCACTTTTGTTTGAAGAGGGCGAAGCATGACCGCATATAAGTTATTAGTTATATCTCATATTCACTGCGGTCATGCTTCGCCCCTACAGATATATTTTCTTGCACAAGCCGCTGCACCCCCAGCCGGACAACCAACCGCGCACAAATCTTGCTTTCTGAAAAAAGCGATTTCAACGCAGCCGAAAAATACCCCTCCCGATGTAGAGAGGGTCTAAAAATCCCCAATAACTTTGCTAAACTCGCCTTGAAAATAGTGTCATATCATCTCCGCTCGATTACTATAAAAAAACAGTTCGTAGTGCGGACTTCAGTCCGCAATCCGGCTGCGGACTTAAGTCCGCACGTGCGTTCCTTACCCAAACACTTCGCTGCATTCAGCAGCGCTGGTACAAAACTCCCGCACGATCGAGTTTATGTGCATCCTAGACTGAAAAATACCAGCAAAATGCTTTGACCAAGAATTTCTTGATAGTACCCGCCACGTGATTTATCCGTGGAATCAATCCCAAATCGAAAATCGAAAATCCTCTCTTCCCCCGAATTTATCCGTGGGGTCGCCTCTAAAATCTAAAGAGCTTTTAAAACCCGCTTCATATCAACGTCTCCTCGTATTTTGTCGCAAAAATTGTCGTGTTTGTTTTCCCGATCGGGCGATCGCGCGTCAAGAACCTTGGTTGAAGCGCCATCTTTGTCGCAGCTACCAAAGAGCGATCGAGCGAACAGAGATATTTATCGTGATGTGCAACATATTAAGCTCCTGCTTGTTACCATTACTTCTACCAAAAGATAGATTAGTTAAACAAGCGGAACTCATCTTTTATGAGGTTGTCTGAGGGGCGATCCCCATTCCTACAAAAAACCCATCTAGCGGTTTTCCTATCAATTTCAAACCCTTACTCTTCTCTTCTGGGTCTTTCTATAGCAATCCTAATTGATTTGCTAGTCCTAGAAATCCTGAAATCCTTGTTCAACAAGGAGTCTCGCAAGACAAAAAGGTTTTTATCTTGTGCCAATCCGATCTGATTGCTATAGGTGGAACAGGCGTCTCGCCTGTCCTTCTTAGGTTCATCAAAAAAAGCCCCTTGACCAAACATCAAAACTTGCATAAATACCCGATCGAACTACAAGAAAACCTGCTCTATGTTGAGGTTTCGGTTCTGCATAGCTCCTTCAAACAGCTCAGTAGAAAGAGCCTGTTCTACCGACCAAACCCCCGGTTTTGTCAGTTTGCCCTCTAACATCAATTGAGCAATGCTGCCAGTACCGATGCCCGTTGCTGTGGCAGCATTCGGGTGTACCGCTGTCGATCGCACTTTTGCGGGTTGACCGTTTTTGATGCCGCTCACTTGCGATCGCACAGCCACGCCCACACCGCTAAAATTATTGGTAACAGCAGTCATCCCGTAGCTGACATAAGACAAAAACTCAATGACTGAATTATTTTTCAGCCAGCTATCCGGCCAGTATTTAGCAACAAACCAGGTAAGGTGATTGTAAAGGTCGGGAGAAGTGCCAAATTTAGTAATAACTGTTTTGACTGGGAAAGTTTCGGGCAAAGTAATTGCTTCCGGCATATCGAACCAGTAAACGCCTGTTTTGCCGTAGGGTGCTGGAAATTCTATCGTTTCGCGATCGGTGTAGGGTTTGATTTGCTGTAGTTTGCCATCAACCAAAACATCAAAAGGAGTTTGCAAACCCAAAAAAGTAGTACGCATGACGGTAACGCCAGCACCCCCAGAACCGCCGACAACATAACTCAAATGAATGTGTTCTGCGGTATCTAACTGCTCCACATCTCGGCGCACCATGCTGTTAGAAACCCCCGGAAAAATGCCCGTATTGATAATCGCTGTCACCCCGGCATTTTTAGCAAGTTCCCGGCAGTCTAAAGCTCTCCGAGTAAAACTGCGACTGTCGCTGACATCGGTATAATTAACACCTGCTTCGATGCAAGTTTTCAGCACGCCCGCATCTCGGTAGTGAAAAGGCCCGGCACAGTGCACGACGAGGTTAGAGGATGAAACCGCTTGGCGCAGAGCAGCACTGTCTGCTAAATCTAAAGCTAAATAGCGCGATCGATCCGACGGCAACTCTGCTGGAAGAGAGCCATTGGGATCGCGTCCGGTAACAGTAATTTCTGCGTCGGTATAGGTGAGAATATCTTGGGCAACGCTGCTGCCAATTCGTCCGCGCCCGCCGACAATCAAAACTCGGTTTGCCATCGCTCAAAAAAGGGTAACGCCATCTTTCACTATGTCAACTTTTGGCAGGTCTTTTCATCCACATAAAGTATGACTTTATGATAACTGATATCTCGCACCAATATCCATAACCCCAGAAGGGCGGTGAAAACCAATAAATCAAACTAATTACAGACAAGTTAAATAAACCTCCACCAAAGTAGAAAATCCTTTATTGACAAGGTTTGATATCTGAGTTAAAATGTAATCATATATGAACAGTCCGTAATATTTTTGATAATTCCTTATAATAAACCTAAAATAAAACACTATGACATCTGAAGGTAATGTAGCTGATACGGGTATTGTAGAACAAGCTAAACAACTAATCGCCGAAAAAAGAGCATCAGATATGCCTGAAGCACTCGAAATATTGAAACAGCAAGCTAAACGCGATAAAGATAAAGAAAAAATGGAAAAAATTAAAAGCACCCAGAAATTCTTTGGTGACAGACATAGCCGATCCAGCGGCAAAAAGAAGAAGACCAAAAGGTAAGCTGCTCAAAGAAATATCTCCCAAAATTAGTCTGCAATTAGTGTAGTACCACGAAATTCAGAGAGTTTTGGGGGATGTCGAATTACTCACACTTATTCATTTTGATACTTGCGTAATGCCATTCAATCTAACTGACTAAGTGTGAAAATAACCTAGGCTGGAAGCACTAAAATTTAGGGAGGTGCAAAAATTATGGATAAGCTGACAACTGAAACACTGCTAGATTATTGCGATTCAGATGATTATACCCTGCAAACAGAAGCATTGATACAGCTTGTAGATGCAGAAGTTTATGAAGCTGTACCGAAGATATTAAGATTGCTAAAATCCGCCGATGAATCAATTAGAGCTGAGGCAGCCGAGGCATTAGGTTATCTCGGTTCAGAGGAAGTAGAGACAGTTGGCATTGCATTAATGCCTTTGCTAAACGATCCTGAAGAACTGGTTAGGTCTGAAACAGTGGAGGCACTGGGAGAACTTGGTTATAGTCCTGCGGTTGTACCGATAGAATATATTCTCAGAAATGACCCTTCAGCACTGGTTCGCGCATCAGCAGCAGAAACTCTTGGATATTTAGAAGAACCATCAGCTATAGAAACTCTGGAGCTTTCACTGCTTGATGTTGATGAAGATAAAGCAGTTAGAGGGTATGCTGCTAATTCGATCGGGCTTTTAGGTACGCCGCAGCTATTGCCAAAACTGGAAGAGTATCTAAACTCGGAACTTCCTTTATCAGTAAAAGCTGAATTGCTGGGAGCGCGGTACTGGTTGGGCGCGAAAGAAGATATCGAGAAGCTATTGAGTTTGTTGGATAATGCTGATGAATATTTAGCAACGATCATCCTGAATATTTTAACAGATTTGACCGAACGGGAGGAGCAGCCAACATTGGCGAAAGATGCTCCCGATTTAGAAAGGGTGTTAAGTGCGATCGCAAATCGTTTTCCCCTCACAGGGAATCAACCCGAAAAAATTCTCGCACTCGCACACTGATAAATTAATACAAATAAACGCAGATGTAATTCATCTGCGTTTATCTGCGTTCATCTGCGGTTAAAAATCTTACTTCTAATTAATCCGAAACACCGACTTAGCCGTCGATTTCAGAGAATTAGCCGCATCGCTCAAGGTTTGCGCGATCGGCTGCTGCGAGTGCATGAACACGCGAGCCGTATTGCGTCCCGGCATCCCCGAAATCGAGCCGCCGGGGTGCGTGCCGGCACCGGTGAGGAACAAACCGTCGATCGGCGTTTTGTAATTCGCCAACTCGGGTAACGGACGGAAAAATATCATCTGATCCAGCGTCATGTCAACGTGGTAATAATTCCCCTTCAGCGCCCCCAAACGCTCTCCCAATTCCGCCGGACTTTCCACGCGGCGGCCGATAATTGAGTTCTTGATATTGGGTGCGTATTCTGCTAATTTGTCAATGCAGCGATCGGCAACTTTGTTTTTCAGCTCGTCCGTCCAACCCGTACCGTGCTGGCCGGTTCCTTCAGCATTTTCGATCTGGTAAGGAGCAAAAAATTCAATCCAAGCCGTATGGTGTCCGGGGGGAGCCATTGACGGGTCTCGTACCGTCGGAAACACGACATACATCGACGGATCGGAATCGGGGATTTTGCCGATCGCAGGCTGAGTATGAGCAATTTCCACGTGTTTCACCGAATCAGCAATCAAAACAGAACCCATTAAATATTCGTCTTTATGGTTCCAGCGATCGAACTTCGGTACTTCATTGAGAGCTAAATCTATTTTCAGAATTGTCTCATTGTTATTGACAATTTTGCGCTCCAATCTTTCCCGCAAATTCGGATCGGCACTGTCAACATCGCTATCATCCATCAAGTGCAGAAACAAACGCTTCGCATCAATATTAGAAATGACGCCTTTAGTAGCTCGATATTCTGTGCCGCCTGCAACTCTAACACCGACAGCGCGGCCATTATCAACTAATATTTTCTCGACGTGCTGGTCAGTAAGTATAACACCCGCATAGCTTTTCACTAAATTGACCAGCGCTTGCACCAATGCACCCGTTCCTCCGCGCGGCCTCGCCATGCCGGGATTGTGGCGCATTGCCATCATAATTGCGCCTACAGCAATGGTTTTTTGTGAAGGAGGCGCGCCCAACTCTGCGGCCAGTCTTGCCAAAGGTGCTTTCAAAAATTCCTCATCAAACCACTCGTTGAGAATGTCCTCAGCGCTGGTAATCATCGTGCGAATAAAGTCCAGCGTTTTGTCTGGGGAACCGATGACTGAAAATAAGTCTTTGAGTTTGGCAATATCGTAGTTACCGGCAATATCTATTATAGACTTTGGCGGCGCGTTAAACATCGGAATCATCGCGCTTAAAGCGCGCTGCCAAAAATCTGTATATTCGGCATATTTTTTCGCATCGCGTTCGTTGTAGCGGGCAATTTCTGCACAAGTTTTTTCTACGGAACCGTGCGCCAAGAAATATTTGCCGTCTGGATGCGGACAAAACGCCACTGGATCGCAGTAAAGATATTCTAATCCGTATTTTTCCAGTTCTAACTCTTCTACAACTGGCCCTAAATGGATAAATTCGTGGTCGATCGCGCACAAGTTGAATTTAAAATCTGGTAATTCGGGAATCGCAGCTTCGGTAGTCGCGGCGCCACCGGGAACGGAACGTTTTTCTAACAAAAGAACGGTATATCCGGCTTTGAGGAGATAAGACGCACAGACAAGCCCGTTGTGACCTGCTCCTATGATAATCACGTCATACGTTTGCATAGATGAAGCTTTGGGATAGGATGTTTTTCTCATTTTACAAATGTTAACAACTTTGCGGGCTCTATCAATAGAAATAGATTCATCTTAAGAGATTAGTTTGAGCATCTTACAAAAGATGGAGTTCTTACCTAGTGCTGCTGTGCGATCGCCTTTATTTCTTCTTGAATTTACCAGAAAGAATTGGTTTAAAGCCGCAACCCCGATCGGGATAAATTAAAATCAGACTATTCATTACTCCAATCCTCTTCCTTCCAGGTAGAGGTAGCTGTCAACTGTCAACTGTCAACTGTCAACTGAACGAGCGATCGCCACGCCAATTTGCCCAGCATCATATCACAGAAATTTTCATTTATCGGTATTATATAAAAAATTAACAATCCGTAGGATTTCCCAGATAAACTATTGTTTTGTAAACCAATGAAACAAAGCCACGATCGCCACAGTAAGCTTGATAAAGTTCGGTTAAATCCGAGATAAGTTTCTGCAATGGAGGCCCGGAGTTCGGCATATAAGATGAGCTTTGTGCCCGCCCGATTAACCCTGCTAAATCTAAATCTTGTCTGTTAGCAAATTCGATCGATCGCACATCAGTAAAATCTGCACTCGCAAGCAAAGGTTCGATCGAGCGATCGTGCTTTTGGGCAGGATAGCTCTGGGAAGCGCTCTTAACAATTTGAGTGTAGCCCTCTGTCAGCGCATCCGTGCGATCGCGCAAATTCCAAACAACAGCCAACCTTCCCGACGGCTTGAGAATTCGCCGAAATTCTGGTAAAGTTAAAACAGGATTGAACCAATGGAAAGACTGGAAACACGCGACTAAATCGAGCGATCGGTCAGGCAAATTAGTGGCTTCGGAAGTTCCGTCTCTAAACTCTACCAAAGTATGAGGTGCAGCCGCTTGTCTCATCTCGGCATTGGGTTCGATCGCTAATACTCGAACCTCTCTTTCTGCTAGCAAACGGGAAGAAATTCCTGTACCTGCACCGATATCGGCTGCGGTTAACCGTGAAGGTTCCCCAAGTCCTGCTAAAATCGCATCGATCGCAGCGGCTGGATAACTCGGGCGGTATTTGACATAATCCGTAGCGCGATCGGAAAATCGACCTAGCGGATTCATCTCGTATAACGGCGGTTTGGAGTTATCAGTCATTAGTTATTAGTTATGTATGAGTTATGAGTTATCAGTCATTAGTTATTAGCCATCAGTAATCATACCAAATCCGGGTTTAGAGCGCCGTTTATTTTCTTAGTCCGCGAAGGCGGACTTCGTTTTTGTAGAAGCGATTTTAATCGCCGAATCATAGTTCGATCGTAGCGCGGAACGGGCGATCGGCGAACAATATTAATACTCACCTACAAACTGCTCGTGAACCCACAGGAATTCGCGCCGTCTGTTCTGCACCCGAACTAAGCCACCAAAGCCAGGATCTTTGGCTTTTAGCAGCGCGTGTAATTCTCGCAAAATCGAGCCTTTCGCCATGATTGCTGAGTCGCCCTGTTGCCAATCTGGGATGTCATTTTCGTCAGACAAATTAGTAGCTAAATCGCTACCTTTCAAGGTAGATTCGATGCTTTTTTGTCCTAAATCGAGTTCTTCTTCAATGCCTTTGTAGGTAGCTTCGTCTAGCATGAACTTGGTGGCAGAGGCTGCGACAGGTAAGACTAGACTCAGGGTTCCGGTCAAAATTTTGAGATAGGGGGCTGCTTTGGTAAACCATTGGCGCGATACTTCCAATTCATAAACTCCTTTCTGCTTATCGTGAGGATTTAAGGCGGGAAGCGGTTGACGAGAGTGTTCGCACCAGAGGGTTATTTGCAATTTTGTACTAATCCATTTTGGGCGATTGAAAAACTTGGGATCGACGGGCTTGAAACTAAACAGGCGCGGGCCATCTTTCGCTTCATCGGTGAGCATTTGCATCAGTGACGCAAATTGCTCATCGACTTTGCTGAGAATGATCCGCTGTTCCTGAGACAATGACTGATATCGTTCTTGATTTCGACTATCGGAAGTCGCTATATTTTCGTGGATGATGTTTAGCTTGTCAACAATTTTTTGGAACTGCTGAATGCCGATTTCTTGGGATGGAGGTGGAGCAATTGGTGCGTTATTCAGTAAAGAATCGATATTTTGCCATTCATCGCAGCCTGAAATGTGACATTGATGCTCATCCCGATTCTTCTTTTTGCTCTTAATTAGTTTTTCTACCTCAAATAGCCCGTTCCCAGGCAGATTTTTACCACAAGGCGCAATACAAGGAACCATCACATTACATAGCAATCCTTTCCAATAATTTTCGACTAGCCATTTAATCTCTGCCGTGAGATAAGACAAGAACCGTTCTGGATAAGCCGCCCGCACGGTGATTTTGACATCACTGTCAATATATTCCAGCAATGCCCGACCGTTGTAGTCATCGTCAAGCATCAAACCGCGTTGCCAATGGATACTTTGTTCGTAATTGCATCGCCCCAGTGAGTATTTGTGCAAGCGCACAATTAACTGGTAAAACAATCCTTCTGCGACTGCAAGTTGTCCTCGATCGTCCACAATGCGGCAGATTTGTATTTGTTGTCTGTCTCCGGCTTCCGGTTGCTGTCCCCAATTGGACAATTCCGGGCGTGTATCGGGTACGAGTTGAGCAATCAAACTGGTATTACTGGGTTTAGTTGGATCGAGTACCACGCGGTAGGACAAATCGAAGCGTTCCATCAGCTTGAGAAAGATGGGATGTAGTTCTTTCGGGTAGCCGTTTTCGCCTGGAAACGGGGGATTCCTCCATAATTCACCCAGATGCTCAAAGTCTACTAAACCGTTGCGGCGGCGGGTCGTTTCATCATCAAGTACGAAGCTAATTGCCTTGGCCAACCAGTCGGGTTTGAGGATGACAATATCTCGCAGTATTGGATCGTAATGGTAATGGATGATATGCCCCAAGGTATGGGAAATGCGAAGAAAAAGTTCTGCTTGTTCTTTATCGATTCCGTGTTTAGCGCAGATGGCAATAACTTCATCGTAGGGCAGATAGGCTTTGTCGTTTGTCTGCAAGATTTCCCGCACTCGCTGCCATTTGGCGGGAATCGAACGTCCCATTTCGGGAAGAGAGGCGGCGACATTAGCGATCGCACTTTTTAATTCTGCCACGCCGTTGCAGGAGTTCTGAGTGTCAGGTTTGCTGTCGATATGAAAGAAGCCAAGCACCGTATCGCAGCCGAATCGATCGCAAATTTCCTGTCTGTCAATGTCGGGTTGTCGCTGTCCGGGGCCGCCGTGGGTGGCGACTACTAGCACTTTGGCATCTGGTTCCCGATGCTTGATTAGGGTAATCCACTCTTTGACAAAGCCTTGCTGGGGGCCTTCCCGTGGCTTCCACACCACTAAATACACGGCTGGAGCACTGAAAAACAACTGGTGCGTTGGTCGATAAACGGGTTGGCCGCCAAAATCCCAACCATTGAGGGATATTTCTGTGTCGGTGTCGGGATGGGTGACAATGACTGGTTTAATTTCAATGCCGTGAGTGGTGGGACGACTTTCTAGCCATTCATCCTCGCGTAATGCTCCGAGGAGGCAACTTTTGCCTACCTCGCCTTCGCCGATTAAAATCAGCTTGGCTTCGTTCAGGGTGATTTGTGCTTCTGCCTTTGCTCGTAGGTATTGCAAAAGGGCTTTAGTGCCTTGTTCATAGGCGGCGGCGAGGTCAGAATTGAGAGGGTTGTTGTGGAGGTAGAGCAGTCGCAACTCGGTGAGGAAGACCATCGCTTCTGGTAGTTCCCTCAGTTGGTTACTGGAAAGGTAAAGCCCACGCAACTGGGTGAGGGAGGCGATCGCCTCTGGCAGTTTCGTCAGTTGGTTGTTGTGGAGGTAAAGCTGTTGTAATTCGGTGAGGGAGGCGATTGCCTCTGGCAGTTTTGTCAGTTGGTTGTTGTGAAGGTAAAGCTTTTCCAACTGAGTGAGGGAGGCGATCGCCTCTGGCAGTTTCGTCAGTTCCAGATCGCTAAGATTGAGTGTTTTTGCTCCCTCTCGCCGCGCTTTTCCAATGCGCTGATATGCTTTCCGATCGCCCTCAGTTCCTGACATTGCCAATTCCTTATTTTGATTTTTGTATATAAGTTCGATCATCGCCTTTTGAGATGAAAGGGCGATCTTGAGACATGATTTGATTTTGAATATTCCTTAATCTCACTACAAAATAACACGAATATTTTGGCGATTCGTGAGGTTTGAGTAAGGTTTTTGAATCTCGACGCGCCTAGTCCAAGAAACCGGGTTTCTACGGTAATTTACGCCTCCTCATGAGATTTTACGCAGAAACCCGGTTTCTGAGTCCCACGCGCTGAGTCCGAGAAACCGGGTTTCTACGAGAATTTACGCCTCCTCATGAGATGATCTGAAGAAACCCGGTTTCTGAATCTCGACGCGCCTAGTCCAAGAAACCGGGTTTCTACGACAATTTACGCCTCTTCACGAGATTTTCGCGAGAAACCCGGTTTCTGAGTCCACGCGCTGAGTCCGAGAAACCGGGTTTCTACGAGAATTTTCGTATCTTCACGAGATTTTTCATAGAAACCCGGTTTCTGAGTTCCCGCGCTGAGCCCAAGAAACCGGGTTTCTGTGAGAATTTACGCCTCTTCACCAGATTTTCGCGAGAAACCCGGTTTCTGAGTTCCACGCGCTTAGTCCAAGAAACCGGGTTTCTGCGATAATTTAAACAACCTCACCAGATTTTTCGTAGAAACCCGGTTTCTGAGGCCCCGGTTTCAGACTCCGGCTAGCCACTCACCTACCTTCTGATATGCCACGTCGCCAAGTTATCTTGCAAGCGGGTAATTACTACCATGTTTATAACCGAGGTAATAACCGTCAGTTGATATTTTTTGAGCGAGAAAACTATATTTATTTTTTACGTCAATTAAGAAACCATCTGATTACTCATGGTGTCGATATTATTGCTTATTGTTTGATGCCGAACCACTATCATTTATTAGTTCACCTGAACACCAATCGTTTTTCCAACCTGATGCAGGCATTTACTCTGTCTTATACTAAGGCTATTAATAAACGCTATCAAAGAGTTGGTTCACTTTTTCAGGGACGGTTTGAGGCGATTCATGTGGGAGCATCTCAATTTTGTAAAAAGCATTTTTTTTATTATAGTGCTGTCCCCGCTCGCGTATTGTACAACTCGCGAGCGGGGACAGCACTATCTATATATAGCCTTTCTCAAAAAGATGAGGTATAACTGACAGCCCACACAACCCTTAAACCAAGAGGGCCCAAGCCCAACAACATACCTCATCTTTCTGAGAACCGCTATAAATGAAAAACTGAGATGCTCCCAGTTTCGATGGATCTGTTTGGGTTGCCCCTTTTGCTGCTGTTTTTCACGATTAATTGACCCGCCCAAAAACGGAAGTCCCCGCAGGGCTGTCGTGGGTATCCCAAGATTTTAGACCTTAGTTAGACCTCGCAGATTTATCTGTGGAGTAAATCTAAAATCTAAAACTGGTTCGATCGCGAAGTCGAAGAATCTAAAATCTAAAATCTAAAATCGACTGACGAGGTTTAAAGCAATCGAATCTACTTCGATCGCAAATTCTGACAAACAAAACCAAGCTAACACCAGCGATACCGAACGCTGGGCTTCGTTAATTGGTGGGCGAGCGCTGGTGCTGTTTGGTTTGTCGCAGCGTTCACTCAGAGGTGCTTTGCTGGCGGTTGCGGGCGGCAGTTTGGCGGCGCGCGGACTCGGGGTTGTGGAGGGTTTGCAGTCGGCTGCGGATGCGAATCAAAGGTAAAAGTGGCGATCGAATACAACCCTCCGGGCGGTGCGATCGGTGCGGGCGCTGCTAAACTATTTGGGGAAGATCCAGAACAGCAAATTGCTGACGATTTGCGCCACTTTAAGCAGTTTATGGAAGCTGGGGAAATAGCTACGACGGAAGGTCAATCTTCGGGCCGCAAGTTATAATTGCGATCGTGTTGGCTCGTCTAAAAATCATCAAGGATGAGGTACGTTGTTGCGCTTGGGCGCTATGCTAGATCTATGAAAGAGCGCTGAAGCGCAACAACGTACCTAAAGATCGATTCCCAGAAGAGTGCCTGTTGTGTTTATGACTAAAGTTCTTACTACGAACCTTTGAGTTTGTGTTACTTAAAATATTTGTTTGTTAGATTATTAACTGATGCCACCTGAAGTGATTTTTGGAAATGCGGGTGCTGAAGGTGCAAGTCGCGGCGGTTGGTTTGCGGGTCACTTTATAATGCCCGAAGATGACGCGCGATCGACTTCTGCGTTAGAGCCCACATTCCGCAGATGTGGGTCGGATTTTTTTATCAGTTGTGAAAACTTGGAAGCCAAACGCTTTTGGGCTGAAATTATGCAGTGTTAGCCTTACA
>NZ_JAEQDD010000144.1:0-11251 GCF_020737885.1 Microcoleus sp. PH2017_34_RAT_O_A
TGGCTCAACTGCTTACCCGGTCAAGGTTTTATCCTATTTTACCTCTTGCAAGTCTACCCCCTTGACAATTTGCACTTTTTCTTAACTTGTCACAAATGGATAACCAAACACTGTTATCCAATCTAGCCAATTATCGGAAGTTATTAAAAAAATATCGTTCATGGGCTGTTTTAATGTAAAAAGAGGTAGATTGTGATTTTTCGTTAGGTGGGGGCGGGTTTATGAGATTGTCGGTTTTAGGCAATTATTGTCGGTGAACCCGCCCCTACAATATTGTGATTTTTCGTTGGGTGGGGGCGGGTTTATGAGATTGTCGGTTTTAGGCAATTATTGTTGGTGAACCCGCCCCTACAATATTGTGATTTTTCGTTTGGTGGGGGCGGGTTTATGAGATTGTTAGTTTTAGGCAATTATTGTTGGTGAACCCGCCCCTACAATATCTGGAATTATATGATACCTAATCGCTCAATATTTTACCCGATCGCGCTCAAGTGCGATCGAAAATATTGCCGGTACAACTCGCACCTCGGCACGCACTCGTTTCCCTGCAACTTTACCAACCCCAAACTGTCCAACTTGAACGCCTGAATCGCCTTTAATTGCACCCCAGAATCCGCCGCCGCAATCTCTCTCATCCCCGCAGCTAACTCTGGATATTCTTCTAAATTCCACAGTTGGCGGCGCAAGTGATCGCTGTAAATTCCCGCATCGGCGATCGCACTTTCTTTTAATTCATCAATAGTCAAATCACCTCGCGAAATGTGATATAGTGCAACTCGTACTAAATACGGATGACCGCCGACTATTGCCGTAAGTTGCTCAACTTCGGCATCTGACCAATGCAAATTGTGCCGCGCTGCTAAGTCTTGGATTTGCCCAGCGTTGAATTCGGGCAAGTCTACGGGTAAGCCGACGTTGAAGGGTGATTGATTGATGTTCATCGGGATGTAAACTTCGGTGGAATGTACTACAATTAATCGCAGTTTTTTCCAGATATCCCGCCGCTTCGATTCTTCGTGCCACGCCCGCAGCAGTCCTAAAAAGTCTTCGGCTATGTCGGGATATTGGAAAACGCGATCGATCTCGTCTAATCCTAAAATTAGAGGACTGTCGATTTGGGGTAAGATGTATTTCTCAAAGTAATCTTTGCAGTTGACTTTGCTGCCAAAAATATCATCCCAATAATCGTCTAGTTGATTGGCTAAGTGCAATTCGCGTCCGACGTAAGCGCAAAACCATTTTAAGAATTTATCTAAGTTGGCGAATACACTTTTATCTACTAACTGAAAAGTTAGTGGCACTGTACAATAACCTTGACGGGTTCCGTGATGCAAAATTCTTGCCATCAAGGATGTTTTGCCCATTTGTCTCGGCGCTTTAATTCTAATTAACGCGCTGGGCTGCAAAATAGTTTGATAGCAACGTTCTTCGATGGGCGGGCGTTCTACATAAAATTGAGAAGCGACATCGACTTGTCCTCCGGGTAATTCCGGTTCGGCGCTGGGTAGAGGTATTTCGTCGCTGCTAATTTCTAATACTTGGTTTGGTGTTAAATCTTCCGGTTGTTCTTTGACTGGTGCGGGAGTTTCTGCTAGCAATTTCAACACTTCTTCGATCAGAATTGGAGTGTCGCCGTCCTTTTGCCATTCCCTCTGTTCGATTCGGTACAGATAGCCCCGCAAATCGTGGTTTAGAGGCACGTTTAAGGGAAAACCGACGCGAATCGGTAAAATTATTGGTTTCTTGTCAGGGCGAGAGTCTTGCAGTTCTTTGGCTTGCTGGACTTGATATGTTAGCAGTTCGCTTTGGCTGACTGTTGGCGGCAATAGCAATAGCAAATAATCGCATTCTTTGAGGAAGTAGTTTATGCGATCGAACCAATTATCTCCCAATCTAATGTTATTTTCGGCTGTGAAGACTGTATGACCGATCGCACTTAAGGCCGTTTCTAACTGTTTTCCCAATTCGCGATCGGGTTCGGCGCTGCGATAACTCACAAATACTTTAACACTTCTGTTGCTGCGGGCTGTTTCCCTTGCCGCGGGCAAATTGTCCGACTCAGCGACATCTTCGGCATCGTCTAGTTTAGCCGATCGATGGTCGCCATTTGTCAGAGTCAGCTCAAACGCCGCGAACAACTGTCGCAGTTTGCTGAGATCCGCACCTTCTCTACCCTGCTTAATTTTGCTGACAGTATCCGCGCCAACGCCCGACTCGGCCTCGATTTCCGTCAGAGTACCTCTAATGTTATATCGGTCAGACCATTCTTGGAGCGCCTCATTAAGTTTCTTTAAGCCAGGGGCTGTGAGAATTCGACCGCGATCGCGTTTTGACTTGAGCACTTCTGTTGCACTGAAATGGGAAAGAATCTAGGAACTTTAACGCCTTAAGTTCCTATTTTAAGCGATTTTAAGGGAGATAGTCAGCCCGCCGGAATTTAAGGAATTTTACTTGTAGAGGGTTTTTAGGCGATCGACTTTCTCAAACTCTGTCCTGATAACGGCTTCAACCTGTGAATATATTTGAAAAGAAAAAAAAATCTTAACTCCCCAATCTCCCCTGCGAGCAACCACTGATTTTTTTTAGAGTAGATACATCAAGGAAAACCCAGGAGCATCACCATGAACAAAATTCTACACCGATTGGCAATGGCCGCCTTAGGAACTGCTTCAATTGTGACAATTAATACACTTAATAATTTAACAGAAGCATCGGCCGCTGGTAAATTTGACCAACCGCAAATTCATCAGAATACCATTTTTCCAATTCCTGTCCCCCATCAGTTGCATAAATAGCATAAATCCATTTATTTCATTCAGGAGAATTTATGAAGTCTACACTTTGCTCGCCACAATCTACCACTACAGAATCTAACTCCGTTGATGCTGATGCGATCGATGCCTGCACTGCATTAGCGTGGGTTGAATTGGTAGCCTTAGATAACAGCGCTCTCACGGGTGATGATTGGCTGGTGCTGTGCGATGATATTGATAGCGGGGAAATCTACCGCGGCTGGTTTCTGTGGCACGATCGCGAAGTTAGCGGTAATTGGGAAGCTTACGACCATTTGAACGATCGCCGATTTGTTGCCAAAAGCCAAGTTTTTGCCAAAAGTGCGATCGACTGCATCGAAGATGCGAGAAATCGCGCGATCGCACAACTAGAATTTGTACTCTAACACAAATACAACTCGTGCCGAGCCAACAATAATTCTGGGAATTATATTCCCGACTGAATGAACTTTCCGATCTACGCAAGACGAGAATAAACAGGTTTAATATAACCGGATGCAAGATAATTCCCGGAAACCAAATATTCTCAAAAATAATAATAAAAATTACGGGTGCATTCGTATGTAGTTGCGCTTCAGCGCTCTTTTAAAGCGCAACTACGTACCTTTTATAACTCTGGTATGTAGTTGCGCTTCAGCGCTCTTTCTTATTATATATGTAAGGACTGAGAATTAAATATAGCCTTTATCAAAAAGATGAGGTACGATTGACAGGTTACATAACCAGTTCCACTAAGAGGGCCCAAGCCCAACAACGTCCGCAAATCTTTTTGAGAATCGCTATAACTTACAGTTTGATGGTTCGTGGGATGGGCCACCCGAGCCCATCCCACAAATTTGTGTAAATTATTTAATTTCCGATCCTAAGAGCGCTGAAGCGCAACTACGTACCTATTACTCTTTTCGCTCGATAACCACAGTCAAATGAGCGACAACTGCCCCAACTGTTGCCAATACAGCAGCAATTGGAAAGACTACACTCCCTGCAACGCCACCTACCAATCCCGCCATCAGCGGAATGTCTGCTAAAATCCGCCCTTCTGAGTTTTTGATCACGAGGCGGCGGAGTTTTCCTTGCTCAATTAATTCTTTGACTTTACCAATTAAACTGTCGGCGCTAATCTTAAATTCTTCCACTCTAACTTTTTCCTCTGTTACGAACTCTGAGGTGAATAAAGGAGTTTCAACTGTTGGGTTGGCTGAATTTCCGGAGGCGGCTGTTTCGTCTTGGAGGATTGTTACTTGTTGTTCTAGTTGTTGTGAGTTCATTTTGTGTAGGGCGGGCGAACACCAGCCGTTTAATTTCTATACTTCTATCTTGTGCGATCGCACTTCGCACCGACAGGCAAGAAAACCCTACAAGCTACATTCGTACTTTCCGCCCCCGCCTTTTGGCCCAAAACATTATCTCTGTTGACAGTTGACAGTTGACAGTTGACAGTTGACAGTTGGCAGTTGGCAGTTGGCAGTTGGCAGTTGGCAGTTGGCAGTTGACCAATTACCAATTACCCATGACCAATGACTACTGACTACTGACCAATGACCAATGACCAATGACCAATGACGGGAGCATCTCAGTTTTGATGTTTTGATTTTATAGTGCGAGCGTCCCCGCGAGCGATTATAGATCGCGAGCGGGGACGCTCGCACTGTAAAGAAATTGCTTTTTTGCAAAAGTGAGATGCTCTCCCAATGACTAATTACCAATGACCAATGACTAATGACTAATGACTACTGACTAACTTATTTGTGTCGAATTAGTTCGTAAATTTCCACATAGTCTTTAGCTGGATATTTCCACGAATTATCGCAATTCATCCCTTGAATCATGAGTTTTTCAAAGTCATCATGGTAGTCATACCACAATCCGATCGCCCGATCGAGCGCCGACTCTAAAGCGCAGTAGTCCGTTTGGTGAAATACGTAGCCGTTGCGCTCTTCCGGTAAGTGGTTGGTGTCGTAATCGCGATCGAACACCGTATTCACCAAACCGCCCACACCCCGCACCACAGGCACTGTGCCGTACCGCAACCCGATCATCTGAGTCAGCCCGCAGGGTTCGTAATTGCTCGGCACCACAATCATATCCGCACCCGCGTAAATTAAGTGCGACAGTTCCTCATTAAAACCAAGTTCCAAATGGCAGTCTGGATTGTCATTTAAAACCCATTTTTCGTGCTGGAAATGCGCGTTAATTCCCGCTTCCGTTGCCGAACCCAAAAGCACGAATTGCGCGCCTTTGCTCAGACAGTAATAAATGGCGTGGTGGACGAGGTGAACGCCTTTTTGGTCGTCCAAACGACCGATAAAGGTAATCAGAGGCTTGTCAGCATCGCGCATTAACAGCCGATCGCGCAAAGCGGTTTTAGTTTCAGCTTTTCCTGCCAAATCATCCGCAGTGTAGTGTTGCGGAATATAGCGATCGCTCTCGGGATTCCACACATCGTAATCGATGCCGTTGAGCACCCCGCGAAACTTGTCTTGATATATATGCAAAGTATGTCCCAAACCGTAGCCGAACTCGCCGACGTGAGCTTCCCAAGCGTGATGCGGCGAAACCGTGGTGACAAAATTCGAGTACACAATGCCGCCTTTCATAAAATTGATGGCAAAAGGGTTAAAATTATCTCGCAGGCGATCGTACTGAAAATAATAATCATCTCGATTCAAACCCGTTGCTTGCAACACCTCGCTTCCGCCCATACCTTGATGTTTGAAATTGTGAATGGTATAGCAGACTCGCTGATTTTCCATCCAATTGTATTTGTAAATTTCAAACAGCATGACTGGAATCAAGCCAGTTTGCCAGTCGTGACAGTGAATCACATCCGGGCGCTTGTTGCTTCTGAGCAAAAATTCTAAAGCAGCTTTGCTAAAAAATGCAAACCGCATATTGTCATCGTTGCAACCGTAATAACAGCCGCGGTTAAAAAAGTTATCTTGCGATCGAGGTTCGATGAAAAAACACAACACCCCGTGCACCCAGCCGCAGTACACATCGCAAAGGATTTCGCCGCCGTACCAGGGCACCGCCAAATCCCGATAGGCATCGTGCAGCCCCCAAATGTGGTCGTACCTCATGCAGTCATACTTGGGCAGAATAATCTCGACGGCGTTACCGGAATTCTGCAACTCCCGACTCAACCCATAAACTACGTCGCCCAAACCCCCTGCTTTGATGACGGGGGCGCACTCTGAGGCAATTTGTACGATGTACATTTTTTTTGCTTACTCCTGGATCAATCAAAAAATATTTTCTTAACTTGACAAAGTATATGATTTCTCAGCAAATAAGCAAGTCGCTCGTTAGACATAAAAGGGCGATCGCGCTTTCGACTAGCAGAATTCGGGGCTGTTGCCCACAAACGCAGAGAAGACAAAGGACGCATACGCGGCACAGCCTCAAAAATCGACACTTACCTTATTCGATGGCATTTGTCAACTAAATATTTCAAAAATTTTTGTGGAATTTTCGCGAAAATTTCTCGCAGGATGCTGATAACTGATTATCAGACAACACTTGTTTGGCTACCAAACATCAACTCAGCGATTCTATTGTGGAAACTCAACCCGCAAATGCCGTGTCTAGCATTCATCCAGAGACTCTTCAGGAGGCCCTCGCCGATGTCCGAAACCAAGGATGAAAAAAACAATTTAAGCCAACAACTGCAACAGCTAGTTGCTGAAGCTTGTTCGCATCCGCCCAAAAGCTTGATGCGGCGGCAAAAACTCAGCGAGATAGTGAGGCTGATTGTGAAATCTGGCAAACTTTGGCAAGAAGCGACGCCTCATTATAACGATGCTTTGCAGCAAACTTGGGTGTATTTTTGTCGCAATGTTTGTGTTTGCAAAGACAATACCACAAACAAACCTTACGATCCGAATCTGGGCAGCGTCATTACTTGGCTAGACAAATATCTCAAGATGCGGCTGAAAGACTTCTCAATCTCACAAATAGAACACCAAAATAGAGTTATTTCGCCGTCAATTTCCGAAGATTCAGAAGCAATTAACATTATTTATAATGTCGAAAATCCGCCGACTCATTCTGACAGTCCGCTAGTTATCCTAGAAGAGACTAAAAAATGGGTGCTGGCAGATCCCGAGGGAGAGTTAAAAAGCGTTCACATCAAAAAACGTCCCGATGTCACTTGCCAAATCTTAATTTTGAAGCGTCTTCCTCCGGAGACTTGCTGGGAAAAAATTGGTCTTGAATTTAACTTGCCACCGTCAACTGCGCCCAACTTTTATAAAAGAGAATGTTTGCCCCGCTTGCGAAATTTTGCCAAAAAGCAAGGATATCTGGAATAACAGTTGACAGTTGACAGTTGACAGTTGACAGTTGACAGTTGACAGTTGACAGTTGACAGTTGATAGTTGATAGTTGACAGTTGACAGTTGACAGTTGACAGTTGACAGTTGATAGTTGATAGTTGATAGTTAATAGCGATGTTTGTTAGACTAAAAGTAAAATGTCGCTCTTCAAAAAGCCTAAAAATACGGGGAGTAACAACCCTTACTATTGGGTAATTGGTAATTTCTAATAGTTGCTATAGCGGTTCTCAAAAAAGTGAGGTATGCACCATGCCCTATGCCCTATGCCCTATGCCCTATGCCCTATGCCCTATGCCCTATGCACGTCGGGTACCTCATATGAGAGCTCGAAAGGCTATATCTGTAATTGACTTACCTGAGAAAGGCTAGAGAAAAGTCTGTTTTTGAATTTTCATCCTAAAACTATAGTTCAAAGAGGAAAATCCCGATGAATGGCAACCTTAACAATATCAGGCAATCATCTATTCCACTGCCCATTACCACCGCAGCGCTGCGGCTGGCAGAGAAATTTTCAAATATTAAAGGATTGATCACACCAGAAAAAAGAGGCCAAGTTTATTTCAACACTTTAGCTGTATGTGCAGTGAAAGATTACATGGAAATGATGGATATTCCTACAGATTTGAAAGCCAGCGACAGTTGGAACCCTGTTATGCGCCTTTGCACCGATGCAGCAGATTTGAAATTAACTCAATTTGGCTATTTGGAATGCCGCCCTGTGAAGTCTGGCAAGTTTTGTGACATTCCGCTGGAAATACCTGACGATCGCATTGGTTTAGTAGCAGTTGAAATCGATACACAGCGGCAAGAAGCTACTTTGCTGGGATTTATGGCAACTGCAAGTGCTGGCGAGTTGGCGATCGACAAATTACAAAGTTTTGAAAAATTGCTGCTACATTTGGATAGTCTGAAACGCAGCAAAAAAGCTGTACAACTCAGTCAGTGGCTGCACAATATTTTCGAGGCCAGTTGGCAGTCTGTAGCAGAAGTTTTAGCGCCGCCAGAACCTAGTTTAGCTTTTCGTTACGGTAGCGCAGTCGTGCGGGCTAAGACGATCCATCTGACACCAGATATCTCGGAACCAGTATCAACAACCCTCAACTATTTTCGGGGAAAACCTAATTTAGATAGGGGTGTAGGAGTACCCGCCGAATCTGTAGCTTTGCTGGTGGCGATCGCACCAACGACTGATACTGATATTAATATTAAAGTACAGGTGCATCCGATCGCCGGTGCGGACAGCTTGCCGCTCAACCTGACTCTGAAACTCATCGACGGCGAAGGAACGACTGTCATGGAAGCTTGTGCCGTCAAAAAAGACAACGGCTGCATGACACTGGAATTTGCTGCCGATCGCGGAGAATGTTTCAGCGTTGTGGTAAAACTGAAAGAAGTCTGTATTGCAGAGAATTTTGTCGCTTAAATCGGCCCGCTGGTTATAAGCTGTTCAGCATTAAAATTGAACCTTTACCAGGAAGTTGGCTTGGGGAATCAAAAATCTCAGTGTATCAAAAACCTGAGAGTGTCAACCATGGAAAAATTAGTTGTCTTAAAGCTAGATGATAACTTGACAAAAGGCGTGCGAGCTACTCTGGAAATCGGCCCGGAAGGAGAACGGGCCACAGTAGAAATCCAAGGTTTCCTGCCTCCAAAACTAGAAATAGCTGACAACTACGATCGCTGGCAGTCAGTCTACCGCAGTTTGGGAGATTTCCGCATTAAGCCGATCGCAATTACCATTAGCGAATCTCGTACAGCACAGTTGTCCAAGTGTCGCGAGTTGGCGGAACAATTAAGCCTGCAAATCAATAGCTGGCTTGACTCTGAACCGTTTCGTAAACTCAAAGACACATTACTCGTACAATTAAACCCATCGGATACAGTTCGATTTTTAATCAAAACTGATGATATCGTTTTGCGGCGTTTACCGTGGTACTGTTGGAATATTTTCAATGGGTATCCGAAAGCCGAAATTGCCTTGAGCGCCACAGCTTATAAAAAAATACCGATTTCAGATCCCCCTAAATCCCCCTTAAGAAGGGGGACTTTGAGTGAATTCTCCCCCCTTTTTAAGGGGGGCTGGGGGGGATCTCCGATTTCAGATCCCCCTAAATCCCCCTTAAGAAGGGGGACTTTGAGTGAATTCTCCCCCCTTTTTAAGGGGGGCTGGGGGGGATCTGCGGATTTGGAAAAATACCCTGCAAATCGCGTAAAGATTTTAGCAATATTGGGTAACAGTGAAAATATTAATATTGAACAAGACTGCAAACTTTTGGAAGGATTGCCATCAGCAGAAGTTACTTTTTTGGTCGAACCAAATCGCAGAAAAATCTGTCAAGAACTTTGGGAAAACAACTGGGATATCTTATTTTTTGCCGGACACAGTGACAGCGACGCATCCGGGCGATCGGGAAAATTTTATATCAATAAAACCGAGAGTTTAACAGTAGAAGAGCTGAAACAAGGCTTCAAGCTAGCGGTTAACCGTGGCTTGCAGTTGGCTATTTTGAATTCTTGCGATGGATTGGGCATAGCGCGGCAGTTTGAAGATTTGGGCATCCCGCAAACGATCGTAATGCGAGAACCTGTATGCGATCGAGTTGCCCAAGATTTTTTAAAGTATTTTCTCGCCTCTTTTTGCAGCGGGGAATCTTTGTATGTGTCAGTGCGCCTCGCGAGGCAAAGATTGGCAGAATGCGAGTCAGAAATTCCCGCTGCGGATTGGCTGCCGGTAATTTGTCAAAATCCTGCTGCCAATCCGCCGACTTGGCAAGAGTTGGCAAATAAACCAGCACCTTTTCCTTGGAGGCGGCGCTTACAAATCGGGCTGTTGGCGATCGCAATTAGTGCTGTTTCTGTCACGGGAATGCGATCGCTGGGCTGGCTGCAAATATGGGAATTGCAAGCTTTTGACCAATTGATGCGCCTGCGTCCCGCCGAAAGCTCGGATTCGCGTTTGTTGCTGGTGGAAGCAACGGAAACGGATATCGAAAAATACGGCTTTCCGCTGCCGGATGGGACGATCGCCCAAGCAGTAGCAAATTTAGCACAATATCGGCCGCAAACGATTGCCCTGGATATCTTTCGCCCTCGCCCCTCCGGAGTCGGTTATGCAGCATTGGCTGCTAGCTTTCAGAGCGATCGAAGTTTAATTGGTTTGTGCAGCGTCAAAGAAAGCGGCAAACCGAACAAATGCGGCATCAAACCGCCACCTGCACTGCCAAAAGAGCGCCTCGGGTTCAGCGATGTGGTGGCTGATGCCGACGGCATTCTCCGCCGCCACTTGCTGTTTATGCAGCCGCAGACAACCGATCTTTGTGCTACAGAACACTCTTTGAGCATGAGGGCTGCGCTCCATTACCTAGCAGCAAAAGGCATCACACCAGAAACTTTGTCAGGAGATAAGATAGGGCTGGGAAAGGCAGTTTTTGCACCAATTCACGGCAGTACAGGCGCTTATCAAAACCTGGACAATCGCGGCTTTCAAATTATGCTAAATTATCGATCGCCCCGAACTTTTATTCAGCGAGTTAGCCTGACAGAACTGTTAGAAGGAAAAGTTAGTCCCAATTTGATTAAAGACCGAATTATTTTTATAGGTGTGACGGCGCCCATTTCCAATCCCGATGATTTTTTTACACCCTACAGCGCGCGAGAAATACCTTACCAGAAAATGCCGGGGGTGTTACTTCAAGCGCAAATGTCGAGTCAAATTATCAGTGCTGCTTTGGATGGGCGCCCGCTGCTACAAATTGTGCCTGTGTGGCAGGAAATGCTGTGGATTTTGGGCGGCGCAGCAGTTGGTAGCGCGATCGCGATTGTCAGCCGGCGCAGGCTGTTTGCGGTGTTGCGGGCGATCGCTTTTGCGGGGATTTTGGTCGGAATTTGCTGGTTTTTGCTAATCCAGGGTTGGTGGGTGCCTTTGGTACCGTCGGTTGTGGCAATGCTGGGGGCGTGTGGTATTGCGATCGTTTGTAAGCGAATCTAGTACCATCTCAGGGTTAAATAGGTACGTTGTTGCGCTTGAGCGCTCTTAATATATATAAGATCGGAGCGCTGAAGCGCAACTACATACCTTTGTTTTAGAAGGTGACATTATTTATTCAATAGACTTGTATTGCCACA
>NZ_JAEQDD010000144.1:11280-20154 GCF_020737885.1 Microcoleus sp. PH2017_34_RAT_O_A
TCTATATAAGATCGGAGCGCTGAAGCGCAACTACATACCTTTGTTTTAGAAGGTGACATTATTTATTCAATAGACTTGTATTGCCACAATAATAGCGCTTTTAATATATATAAGATCGGAGCGCTGAAGCGCAACTACATACCTTAAACTTGAATGGCCAAAATAATTTGGATGTTCCTCTGAGCAGCGTCCAAATTATTTGATTGCAAAGACTTTTCCTATTCCATCCTAATTGGAAAATATCCTGTGATTGCGAGCATTCGGAGCAAATGTGTAACCGTATCCGCGAATTGTTTGAATAAAATTTGGCACAGCCCGATCGACTTTAGCCATTTTCTTGCGAATCTGGCCGATATGTACGTCCACCACTCGCTCTTCTGATCCATAATTGCATTTCCAGCCCCAAATTTTTTCGATTAGCTGTTGGCGAGTCCAAGCTTCATCTGAATGAGTTGCCAAAAAACACAATATCTCATATTCTAATTTGGTTAGAGTCAAAGTTTTATCCTGCCATCTTACTTCCCTACTCATTAAATCAATTTCTAGTTGACCGCAGACAAGGCTGCGCGGGTTGACGGTTCTCCCTCGCCGCAACAAGACTTCTACTCTAACTGCTAATTCTTCAATACTGAACGGTTTGCACATAAAATCGTCAGCACCTGCTTTTAGGATTTTAATTCGATCTTCTTCGGCGGTGCGGCTGCTCAGAATCGTGACTAAAACATTCGTCCGCTTTTGCATTTCTTGACAAAGTTTATAGCCTGTAGTATCGGGCAAATTCCAATCTAAAATCACGAGAACTGGGTTGAATTCATCAAATATTTCTAAGGCTGTTTGGCCGTCGGCTGCAAATTGTACTTCATATCTCTGCTTTAGAAAGCGGTAGACTAGATTGCGGACGGGGGCGTCGTCTTCTACAACTAGAATTTTGGTGTTTTGAGCGGCAGAGATTTTCATAATTTTTAACTCAATTGTTAATGGTGCAAAGTTAAGAAAGCGAAGCTGTCTAAAAAACAGTCTTTATTCTTTAGTCAGCCTCCGGCGGGCTAAAGTTTTTGTAGGCAATCCCCCTGTGGCATTGGTGCCAACTTAAACCTGGAAGCATTGAAAAATCTCGTTTTTCTCTGAGGCCAGATCCCCCCTAGCCCCCCTTAACAAGGGGGGGACAAGAATCCGATCAAAGTCCCCCTTCTTAAGGGGGATTTAGGGGGATCTGGCCTCGGCTGAAAGCAAGATTTATCAACAGTTCCAGGATTAAGTTGAGACCAATCCCCCTGTGGTGGCCCCGATTTCGATCGCCGAGGTATTTTTGTCAATAAATTAAATCGACACATGACTTATCCAGGCGCGATCGCCTTTCTGTGGAGATTTCAGCCAAAAAACTAATTTTTTCGCGGGATTTGGCAATTCTTTACAAAATTTAACCGAAACTCCCCATTACCAGAAAGAATTGGTTGAAATCAGACTATTCATTACTCCAATCCTCGGACTTATAAGTAGAGGTCGCTCTCAAACTGTCAACTGTCAACTGTCAACTGTCAACTGTTGAAGCTTCGCCGATCAGGGTGAAAGCTGCCCAATCTCTGGGGTTTGGGTGCTGCTGCATTGTCTCCAGCATGGCGCTGCACAGGGCTTGAGCTTTGTTGCCCGTTCGATCGAGATTTTGATAAAATTTCACCATCAAATCGGCTGTAGGAGCATCTGGCACCGCCCACAAAGAGACGATCGCACTGGATGTACCAGCCGAAATTAAAGCGCGAGACAAGCCGATAACCCCGTCACCGGTAATCCGCCCCATGCCGGTATTGCAAGCACTCAAAACCACCAAATCCGCCTGGAGGTGCAGGTGCAAAATTTCCTCAGCCGTCAGCAAACCGCTATCGGTGCGATCGGGTGCAAAGGCGATCGCACTGCCGAGTCCGCGAGTGCGATCGAGCAATCCGTGGGTGGCAAAATGGACAATGCGGGCGTCTGACAACCGCTGAAGCACGGCAGATTTGGTAGCCGAATTCCCCGTCAGGGCTTGGGTTTGGAACAATTTGGCGATCGCGTTAGCTTCGGTTTCTGAATGCGGCAAAGCAGACAACTGCTGCGGAGCTTGGCCCGGTACCAGAGCAACTTCAGGCATTGTCGGATTTCCTACTACTAAAATATCCCCAGCTAAATTAGAAATTTCTTGTCGTTTTTGACTCGTTAATTCCAGAATTTGAATTGCAGGAGCAGTCAAAATAGTATGTTTTTCAATCAAGTATTTTCCAGCAGCATCTTGCAGCGCCGGAAACGGCACAAAAAACAGTTCGCCTTGAGGAATAAAGATAATTTTAGCTGCTGGATCTGTCGGCAACAAGTCAGCAATCGGTTCGATTAGCAGTTGATGGAGTTTTTGCAAGCGAGGGTGATTGGTGAGGCTCGATTCCACTTTTGCTGCTACATCAATTGCAGGCCTCTTAATAGTCAACCCTGCGGGCCAAGAGGATTGGCAGAGCGAGAGAATGTTGTGAGTTTTATCAACAGATATTACTTGCCAAGGTTCCCAATTCGGCGCATCATCGTGGAGTTTGACTAAATCACCTGGGTACATTTTTAGAGTGGGATTGAAATCGCGATTCCTGATGCCGATCGCCTCGCGAGAATCGGCAACCAGCTCTTTGAGCGAAGTATGTTCGTAGTTGATGTCAACTTGGCGGAAGGCTATTTCACCCGTGGGCTGAATTACCCAAATAAAGAGTTCTTCTAAAAAAGAAATCGAATATTCTACAAAAGTTGCATTTTGGGCTCTGGCAATTTCTTGAATGCGATCGATGTTAGGCGGCTTAATATCGGGTATCGCATCTGAATTGGCAGATAACCGAGCACCCAGTAATTCTACAAACGCCCGCGCCCGCCCCCGCTCCGCAATTTCCAGCGCCTGTTTGGTTTTTTTCTGGACGATCAGGGTTTTTTCCAAGTGGCGGTAAGTTGCGGCTTGGGTTTCAAAAATAGATACTTTAAAGTTATCGCGATCGCTCAATTTTCCCCGCAGCGATTCCCAAGTTTGAATTGCATCGCCCAGGACTGTTTCAGCTTCTGCAAACTTGCCAAAGTCAAATAAAGCAAGTCCTAAATTGTTGAGAGTTGCCCCTTCTGATGCGGTTTCGCCGATCGCCCGCGCGATCTCCAAACTCTTGCGGCTGTATTCGATCGCCCGCTGGTACTGCCCCAAACAGCGGTAAGCATTGCCCAAATTTCGGCAGGAAGTTGCTTCCCCAGAGCGATCGCCAATTTCCTGCTGAATATCTAAGGATTGTTTGTAAAATGCGATCGCCCGCAAGTAATGCCCCAAATTACTGTAAGCATTACCCAGAATCACCAAAGAATTAGCTTCCCCATAACGGTTGTCAATTTTCGGTGCAAGATTCAACGACTTCTCACAGTATTCGATCGCCAATTGATTTTCCCCCAGGGAAACGTAGGTACGGCCCAAAGCGTTTAAGCAGTTCAATTCTCTATGCTTAGAGTTGATTTTTCGCGCCATATCTAAAGACTGAAGTTGGCACTCGATCGCCTGCTGGTATTCGCCGAGAGAATGATATGCACTCCCCAAATCGCGCTAGGAAGTAGCTATTCCCCCAAAGTGACCGATTTCTCGGTAAATATTTAGGCACTGCTGGTGGCACTCAATTGCTTGCAAGTATTCCCCTAGGGCATCGTAAATACTGCCCAAAGCATTTAGAGACTCAGCTTCTCCACTGCTGTTACCAATATCTTGCTGAATATTTAGCGCTTGCTGGTGATAGTCAATTGCTTGGGAGTATTCACCCCGCGCGCTGTAAATATTGCCTAGATTGTTCAAAGAATTCGCTTCTCCGTAGCCGTTGCCATTGTTTCTATGAATATTGAGCGACTCCTGATAGTATTCCATCGCCTGCGAGTATCTTTCCACGGAAATACTATCACTTTCCGAGAACGAATCTTGCTCGGGGCGCGGTATTTCTGGTCTCTTCAGAATGTTAACAAAAAATTTATTATTAATAGGAGACTGAATCGAGCGGTAAATCGACAACACATCTGCCGCCGACAGCGCCTGTTTGTAGAGTCTCATATCCCCAATATTACCTCGATAAATGCCACCAAAATCGTCCGATCGCCTGCCAACAGTCAAGGGCATACTATTCCTGAGAGAACTCTGTTGCCCTGTTGGGTTGAACCGCCAATCTACTTCCTTGCCATCGACATACCAGCGCCCTCCATCCAATCGATCGCGATCGACAGCAACCCCAACGTGATGCCATTGGTTGTCGCTAATAACAGGGAAAGTATCAATTTTTGTATAATAATATTCGCTACCACAGTTTACCCAACTTTTTCCATCGGCTATTTGCAGGTTAATTTGGCCCTGATAAAGAAATAAAGCCCAGCCCCGTAAAGGGCCAGAATTTTGAATCCGTTTATCAATAATCTTGACAATACCCAAATCACCCGTGCGAATCCACGCACACACAGAAAAGTCTTCCGTGCCGACATCCAGCAAAGGAGTGACTGGGAAAGTAACGTAACCTCCAGTCAGCAGCAGGCTTTCTTGCGGCCCGTTTTGCGATCGCTCAACAGCACGGCAAACGCTGTCAATTAGCAGTGCTGGAGGGAGATCCGGGCGATCGCTCGCCAAGTTTCCTGCTGCATCAAATGACCAAAGGGCGATCGGTGCTGTATTGAAAGTATTGTAGGCGCTTAATATTGGATATTTCATCTATAGGTTGATGTCTTATTTTTTAGGGAATTGTCAATGTAAATAATGGCGGGGATGGGGCGGGTTTTTGAGATTTTTTGTGGATTTTGTAGATGGTTGGCGAACCCGCCCCTACAGGATTTTGGGATGTTTTTTTGCAGCAAGCTCACCATAAATAAAAATGTACGATCCCTACAATTTGTCTCGTTCGTGTTCGATCCATTGACATTGATTCCTGTAGGGGCGGGTTCACCAACAATCTGAGCCAAAAACCCACAATCTCAAAAACCCGCCCCGGCCCATATATTATGCACGATCGGACTCAAACAAACGGTTCTAAAACAATCTCGTGCAAGCGCACAAACGGATGCTGCAATAAAGCATTCCAATCCGCCTCCAAAGTTACCAGAGAAGATATTTTTTCAAATCCAGTCAGCTCGGCTAGCGCTTCATACCGCAAATCATTTTCAGCATAAATCAGCAGCCTTTCCTCTAAAGTAGCTACCTGTAATTGACTCAAAAGTTTGTCCCGCAGCGCAACTAATTCAGTAATAGTTTCGTACCACAAACCGTATTTAGCCAACAGTAAAACGCGATGCCTCAGCGATGCAGTTTCTAGCTTAACTAAGATTTCTGGTGCCAATTTCACTCGCTCAACACACCCGTAGCGGGAGATATTCCCGCAGAAAAAATCCCAGCGATATTTTTTGCCAATTTCCAGAGGAGGTGCATTTGGTGGCAAGCAAAAACTCACAAGTCCCGCTGTTTTTGCAAGCTGAAAAAATGTTCGGAAAACTACTTCTTGATTTTCTTCGTCCCGCAGCACAAACTCCAAGGGAATGTCATCGGGAAATGGAGCCGGCAAGTACAGCCAAAAAGTCGGATGTGCGATCGCAGTCAATCCTAAATTTAGAGCCGGAATTAAAGCTAAAAAGTGGTGAAGATCGTCGCGGCTGCCTGCATCTCCGCGATCGCCCGGTGCACCCCGCGCAGGCGGCTCGTATGCGAGTATCTGCGGCTGCAAATGCGGTTCCCCCGATGAATCGGCGATCGTAGCAGCCAATCCAGGTTGAACAATGGTTACAGCCACCAGCAAATTAATCGCCGCCTGCTGTAGGAGCAGTTTTTTGTCATTCATAAAATATCTGCGAGGTAGAGGTACAAAGTCTCAGCGCGATCGCACGGCACCTGAAAATAATCTTGGCAGACTTTTATCTGCGTTTATCTGTGTTTATCTGCCTTAATCTGCGGTTTTTCTAATCAATCGTTGTGAGCCAAAGTCTAAATATCTGCAACTAAATGACAAATTCCGAAAAACATAACTCATTTGATCGCTACTTTTCGATACTTATTTAAATCTGCTACCTTTTCTGCTACCCTAAAAGCATATAGCTATCTTACCAAATAGCAGACCGCGTTCCTCCACAATTCTTGAGAAAAACTTATGTCTGCGATCGCACCATCCCCCAACCCACCCGTTTTAGAAGAACTTCGCTCCGGATTGCCCAACATTTGCGGTTCCGAAGCAGAAATCACTGCCGCCACCAACAGCAACGAACCAGTCTTTTTACCTAAGACAAATCTGCGCCTCGAAAACATTCAAGCCGGATTTGCTTGCGCCCTGCATATGCACCAACCTACAATTCCAGCAGGTGCAAAGGGCGAACTAATCTGCAATCTCCAGAATATGTTTGAAAATCCCAACCAAGGAGACAACCACAATGCCGGAGTCTTTGCTTGGTGCTATTCCCGCATGGGCGAATTCATTCCCCAACTGATTGCTGAAGGTTGCAACCCGCGAATTATGCTCGACTATTCGGGCAATTTATTGTGGGGATTGCGCCAAATGGGACGCGACGATATCTTCAACAACCTCAAGCGAATTACCTGCGAACCTGAATACCAACCCCACGTAGAATGGCTGGGGACAATGTGGAGTCACGCCGTTATTCCCTCAACTCCAATTCCCGATATCAAACTCCAAATTCAAGCATGGCAACATCATTTTGCATCCATTTTTGGCATAGATGCCCTGAAGCGCGTTAAAGGTTTTTCGCCTCCAGAAATGCACTTTCCCAATCACCCCGATACTCTTTACGAATACATCAAAGCTTTGAAAGAATGCGGCTACCGCTGGCTAATGGTGCAGGAACATTCTGTGGAAAATATCGACGGTTCGGGATTGTCGCCAGACCAAAAATACATTCCCAATCGTTTGCAATCCCGCAATTCTCGCGGCGAAACCATCAGCATCACGGCTTTGATTAAAACCCAAGGTTCCGATACAAAATTGGTCGGTCAAATGCAGCCATATTACGAAGCAAAAGTCCGCAACAAACAGCAAATTAGCAATGTCACAATTCCTTCTTTAGTTACTCAAATTGCCGACGGCGAAAATGGTGGCGTGATGATGAATGAATTCCCCAGCGCCTTTGTCAAAGCTTGGCACGAAAACCGCGAACAAGGTGGCGGAAAATCCGGTGTTGTCGGTTTAAATGGGACTGAATATTTGGAGATGATTGAGGCGGCGGGTGTTAATCCTGATGATTATCCTGTTTGTCAGGGGATTAACCAGCACAAGATTTGGCAGCAAGTCGATCCCGATAGTGCTACGCCGGAAAAGGTGGAAAGTGCGATCGCCAAACTCAAGCAAACAGACCACAATTTTCACATGGATGGTGCTTCTTGGACAAACGATTTAAGTTGGGTGAAGGGCTACGAAAACGTCTTGGAACCGATGAATCAACTCAGCGCAGCATTTCACAAAAAATACGACTCGCTGGTGCAGCAAGATGCTGCTGTTACCAAGCAGTTTGAATACCAGCAAGCTTTGCTTTACAACTTGTTGGTGCAAACAAGCTGTTTCCGCTATTGGGGACAGGGAACTTGGACTGATTACGCGCGCGAACTTTACAACCGCGGCGCTGCTTTGATGAAATAGAAGATGAGACGGCGGTTGAAACCGCGTCTACACAGACAAAACCCGCCTCCGCGGGTTGAAGTAACAAAATTTATGGTAGAGTGCCCCGGAAACCAACTATTTGACCAGTGTCAAATATCTCGGCTGACGCACCTTATACTTGTTGGCAAATTCGGGTCAATTACCAATTGCCAATTACCAATTACCAATGCCCCATTCCCCATTCCCCATTACCAAATCCTACATTTCCTGCATCAAACGCAAATAATTTTGTCTCATCTGCGTCATATTTTCCATCATTCTATTCGCCATATCTTTCTCAACTTCGCTCATTTGCTGCCAAAATACAGCAGAACGTCTGGCCAGAATTGCGTCTTCCCACAACATCTCCAAAAGTTGCGCGGCCATCGGATTTTCAGCATCTATAATCCCGCACAATTGCTCGAAAGCTCGGTTAGCTTCGGCGTGACTCCCAACATCCTGAGCGAGAGTCAGGCATTTTTTGAGTTGTACGATCGGGTTTTCAGAAGAGTAAGCCATAATTTCACTAAGTTTAAGCTACCAAATTTACACTGACACCTTTGACATTACTAGAGTTGCGACACGGCCGCACAGTTCCCCAAATACCACCGCCAAGGCAAATCAATCCCTTTAGTAATCCCGATCCGCGTAGTTTGCACAAAATTTATTGTACCCTCCTCCACGGCTTGCTGAAAGTCTTCGCTCCGGTGTTCCAACCGCAGCGCTTGGCCTGCGTCCAAGGGTAAACCGCTAAAAGTTCGATCGATCTCCAGCACCTTACCAAAAACTTGGGTTTAAAGCCCCGTCCTTCTAGGACGGCTTTGTGTTAGAATTTTAGCGTAGGGAGTTCCCACGTAAGATGTTCGTTCTAGAATTCAAGGCGATCGGCAAACCAAATCAGTCCTCCGCTATAGACGAAGCAATCAGAACTGCTCAATTCGTTCGGAATAAGTGCGTCCGTTTCTGGATCGACAACCGAGGAGTAGGGCAAAAAGACTTGTACCGTCACAGCACTGCGCTCAGAGAAGAGTTTGCCTTTGTTAAAGAATTGAACTCTAGTGCCTGCCAAGCCTCTGTGGAAAGGGCTTATTCTGCCATTGCTCGGTTCTACGACAACTGCAAGAAAGCCGTTCCCGGAAAGAAAGGTTATCCGACTTTCAAGAAAAACAGTCGCTCAGTTGAGTATAAAGTCAGCGGCTGGAAACTCTCAGAAACTCGGAAGCAAATC
>NZ_JAEQDD010000145.1:0-11237 GCF_020737885.1 Microcoleus sp. PH2017_34_RAT_O_A
GCAGACAATAGGAGATGATAACTAATAACTTATATGCGGTCATGCTTCGCCCTCTTCCTTGCGCCAGATGCACCCCGAGGACTAAAGTCCTCACAGATTTTACAAGGTTTGTAGTGAGGACTTCAGTCCTGCTTTTTCCGAGAACAAAAGTCCTCACTACGAACAGATTTTATAAGGTTTGTAGTAAGGACTTCAGTCCTGCTTTTTCAGTAGTTCGATCGCTCAGACTTGAATTCTGATTTTCCTCAATCAAGAACTTAAGATTCCTTACGGGGAATTTTCCCACTCAGGGGTAAGCTGGCGGAAATTGTATTTAGACGCGCCGGGGTGACAAGTAACGCAACTGCTGATATTTGCTGGTTGCGCCAGCTTGACTCTGGGGTGCAAAGCTTTGAAGTAGCGAGAGGTGGCGACTCGGTAAGCTAGTTCTTCGTCTTTGGCTTCGGGACGGGAAAAAGTTTGCAGGTAGTTCCACACTAGCAGCCGGGGCGGGTCTACTAGGAGTTTCAAGGTTTGTCCGTAGTGTTGGGAATCTTGCAACAAGCGGCGCCAGGTTTCTGTTGGCAATACTTGCGGGGGTAAGCCGATGTGACAGGTGGCGCAGTTTTCTAGGTAGAGTTGCTGTCCGAGTTGGTAGCGTTCGGGGATGCGATCGACAGTGCCATTATCTTCAATAGCAGACACTTGAGCAAGTCGCGCTGGAGTGTTGGAGTTCGCAGTCTGGGCTGCCACCCATCCGCCTCCTGTACAGCAGACAATTATCAACACCAGCAATGTTGAGTAAAGCCCCCGCAAGCCACGAGAGCGATACTTGGGGGGAGTTTCGTGATTCATTCTGTTTCTGCGTTCTGGCTGCTAATTTCTGCGGTCTGGAGGAGTTTTTTCCCAGCCCGCATGGATGGGTTTTCTAGATTACTGGTATGCTCATGCCTTCGCGGGCCAAGCAGCTATTGGCGAATGCTGCCTGCACGTCTGCTTCGACGCGATCGAGAAAATTGTCGTCGTGACCGGGATCGTGGTGAAACATCACGATCTTTTTGACTCCCGCAGCTTTCGCTATTTCTACTCCGGCTTGCCAAGTTGAGTGTCCCCAGCCGACTTTTGGGTTTTTGAAGTCGTAATACTCTTCGTTGGTGTAGTTGGCGTCGTAAATCAGCACGTCTGCGTCGCGAGCTAGGTGTACTACATTTTCGTCCAGCCGATCGGGAAAATGCTCTGTATCGGTGCAGTAGACGGCCGTGTGTCCCTCCCAGGTGACTCGATACCCGATCGCGGTATTCGGGTGATTGAGCAATGCCGTTTCGACTTTCACATCGTCGAGTTCGAGAATATCCCCTGGGGTCAAATCGTTAAATTTGAGGTCTGACTGCATCACCTGGATGGGGACTGGAAAATTGGGGTGGTGCATTTGATCGGCAAGACGCTGTTTGATTGTAGTGCCGTTGGGGGCGATCGCTCCGTAAATGTGAAAGCAGTTCCCCGGGATAAAGGCAGGAGTAAAGAATGGAAATCCTTGAATGTGATCCCAGTGAGTGTGGCTGAAAAACATATGGGCTTCGACCGGCATTTGTCGCAGCAGGTTGAGGCCCAGAACTCGCAGACCGGTGCCACCATCAAAAATCAGGCGTTTTTTCCCCAAGCGCATTTCTACGCAAGAGGTATTACCTCCGTAGCGAATTGTTTTGCTGCCGGGGGTGGCGATGCTGCCCCGCACGCCCCAAAACTGAACGACAAACTCGGTCAAAGGACTATTTTCCATACTGGCTTTCTGATCGGAAGGCTCTGGAGTGGTTTGAGAGGGTGCGGAATCTGGCATCTTTTTTAGGTTTGGGCGCAGGAACTTGGGAGTTGAGATCTTAGTGTTTAGTTTTTAGTGTTTAGTTTTTAGCAATCCGTACTATAAAACGCTTTATAGAAAACTATCCGAGTACCAAACCCGGAAATCAGACTTACCGAACACTTGGGTTGTTAGAAGCCTCAACCCGTGCGCGATCGGTTGCTGTAACAGATATCACGCTTTAGAGACCATTTTTGCACCCTGTGGGCTGCCCGGCGTGCGGAACTGTCCTGAGATTAAGATAGCGTTGATGTCAGTGTTCGGGTAAATTTTCCTCAAAAGTAGAACGCATTCGCCCGCTTGCTGAGAATTTGCGCTTAATCTTACTCTATGACTAGGATTTTTTTCAAGATTGTGCCGGGGGTGGCGGTTTGAGGAATTCCGTTCCGGTGACTGGGGATTCACCAATGATTTTACATTCTAGCCACCCCCTCCTCGACTGCACGTCCTAGACGCGGATCGGTTGCATTAAGTTCGGCTTCCTGAATTGTTACTCGGGTTGCAGTCGAGGATGCAGGCGCTTGGAACCTATTTGCGATCGGCTGCGATGCACTTTTCGACTAACGGCATTACTAGATCGACATCTTGCCAACCCAGAATTTCGGTCACTTTTTTCTCCAAATTTTTGTAGGTTCTAAAAAATTCGGCTATTTCGTCCAAGCGGTGTGGGGCTACGTCTTTGAGGGACTTATAGTGAGCGTAACGGGGGTCTTTGTCGGGAACGCACAGCAGTTTTTCATCTCTGTCGCCTCCGTCGATCATTTCCAGCATTCCGATCGGACGGGCCGCGATGATGCACCCTGGAAATGTGGGCTCGTCCATCATCACCATGCCGTCGAGGGGGTCACCGTCATCGGCTAAGGTGTTGGGTATGAAGCCATAGTCGCAAGGGTATTGCACTGAGGCATAGAGCACGCGATCGAGTGCAAAGGCTTGCATCTCTTTATCAAACTCGTATTTGTTTTTGCTACCGGCGGTAATTTCGATCAGGACGTTAAGCAGTCCTGGTTTCGGCTGTGCCGGAATTAGCGATAAGTCCACAATAATATCTCCAACTTAACAGATGATCGGGGATGAGTGCTACTTGCCAAATCCCTTTCATAGCATTTTACGGGCGATCGGGATCGATGCTGCATAAAGCTGGATACAAAGCGGGGGAGTGCGAGAAGATACAGCGGACGGGCGGGACATCCCACGAACAATAGATTGGACGGGCGGGACGCCCATCCCACAGTTTGAGAGGGGAATGGTTTGTTTGGGCGATCGAGATATTTTCAGAACCAGATATTATTTTTCCCCTCTGTCAAAGTTTTTTTAATTTTCAATCCCAACCACTGGCTTAGTTCTGTTGCTAACCATGTGATTTCTGATTCACTTAGTCCCTGGTTTTCTCCTAGTTGATATTTTTGCTTGCCAGCTTGAATAAGCATCTGATAAATGTTGGAATTGTATTGCCTAATTTCCAATTGACAAATCTCCTGTCTGGACATCGATCGTGGATAATTCCATTTCAGCCCTAGAAGATTGCTGGTATAGGAGATTTGATGCCGATCTATTCTAACACGCAATTCCCGAAATAATGCAGAGAGAAGTGTTACTACTACAGCAGCTAGTAAACTTCCTGATAGCATAATCAACGAATTCCTTAATAAATTATTGATTACCGATAGGTAATTGGAACCACCTATCCTTAAAAGGATATTTGCAGCAACCGCAGCCGAGAACCAGGCAATCAAACTAAAATCGACTTCCTTAGGTGGAATTATAATTTCTATAAACTCCGAATTTTTTGTGAGTTTAATATCGCTTTCTGGCGGTTGCACTACAAGAGGATTCTTTTTGATTTTGTTGATAGCACAGGGATTTTCGTCGAGCGATCGGAATGCTTTATCAGCCGAAGATAACCGTTTTTCCAAGCTCGGTTCGGTCATCCACTCCAGCCAATGAATCAAATTAGGATTGAGGTGCTTCGCGCGATCGGCAAATTGAATTTTCAAATCCTGCTGCGATAGTTCCATGGGATGCAAACCCGTTACCAAATAAATTAAAGTTCCACCTAAACCGTAAAGGTCAGAAGCCGGAACCGATCGCCCGCCAAATTGTTCCGGTGCCATATATCCATAAGTTCCGACTACTGTAATTGTGCCGCCAAACTTTGCAGCTTGGTTCTGCACCGAACCGAAATCAACTAAATAAACTTGTCCGACACTATGGCCGGATCTGCTGTGTAGTAAGATATTGCTTGGTTTAATATCGCGGTGAATAACAGGCGGATTTTGCTCGTGCAAATACATCAAAATTGCTAATAGCAATTTAGCTAATTCTTTCACCTCACTTTCGCTAAAAGTACGCCCGCAGCGCAAATGTTCTTCTAAAGTTCTTCCCTCTACATAAGTCTGTACCAAGGCAAAGCTTTTACTGTCTGGTTCGTCAATTTCCAGGTAGTCGAGGTGCCGAGGAATTCCTGGGTGAGAAAGTGCTTTTAAAGTTTCCGCTTCCCTTTCAAATAGCTTGAGGTCTTGCCATTCAAAATCGCTACCGAGGAAGAGCTGTTTGATGACAACTAATTCTTGAGTTTGTAAATCGCGAGCCAGCAGCGTTTGGCGACCGGTTTGTTTTCCCAGTATTCGCTGCACTTCATAGCTTTCTGCTAATATTTTACCAGTCATGTTTTATTACCTTTATTTCAATACGGTTCACTTAAGATGGTCATTGCGAGGAACGAAGCAATCACAGTATCTATTTTTCATGAGTTTTCCCTCTTGTCATCTCTTAAGTTAACCGTGTTGACCTTTATTTTAATTTGAAGCGAGCGTCGGGGTTCAGAAATCGGTTTTTTTAGCGAGTCTGGCGGTTACAACGCGTATTTTCGTAAAAACCCGGTTTCTAGAAGTCAGAGTGCCTAATTCCTGTAAATTTTAGATTATAGTCCGCTTGCTTTTTGATACCACCGGGCAATAGACTTGCTAGCTGTCCCCATTGACAGTCCTACAATTAGCGATATTGCAAGTATAAAGCTAATTTCAGACATGGAAAGCTCTCCATCATTAATAATATTCCACGTCCCTTCATCCTTCCAATCCTCCATCATCGGCCACAAGAAAATACTGGTCGCCGAGGTAAATGTCACGATACTAATTGCATTTAAAACCTGTCGGTGAAGTTTGGGATTAGTTAGGGGGGAAAACCAAAAGCACGTCACAATTGCTGCGATTATTCCATTCGCTAACGCCAGAGGCAAGGCGAAAAGAACGCTCCAGAATCCTCCGATAAAAATTTGCTCCCAAAACCCCATCGCAATGATGCTTAAAATTATTACTGCACAAGCTCCTATAGCTTTAGTTCCTGTCGAAATTCCGACCTCGATCGCATTCCAGAACAATTCGTCGGTACTCACAATTTTCCCCTGTCTCACTGGCCGGGAATATTTATCTATTTGCTGCGGTTTTTCCAGAACTTCTTTGGCAATCTGAACTGAGGCGGGACGGCGTTCTAAACTGGGATGCGTCATCCACTTCAGCCAATTGCTAAAACCGGGACTTAATTCCGTGAATTGCTCGAATTCAATCCGCAAATCTTGCTGTGGCAAATCGGCTGGATGCTGCTTGGTAATTAAGGCGATTAATGTTGCTCCCAAGCCGTACAAATCGGAAGCTGGAACTGCTCTCCCGCCAAATTGTTCGGGCGGCATATAACCATAAGTTCCGACAACGGTGACGGTTTTTCCCTGTTGCGTGGCTAGGGTTTGAACAGCACCAAAATCGACTAGGTAGACTTCACCGACGCTATTGCCCGATCGATTTTTGAGCAAAATATTGCTGGGTTTAATGTCGCGGTGAATCACCGGCGGCTGTCGCTGGTGCAGGTATCCGAGGATGTCTAGTAATGCTGTGGCTAATTGTTTGACCTCATTTTCGCTGAAGGTGCGGCCGTCTGAGAGATACTCTTGGAGGGATTTGGCTTCGATATAAGTCTGAACTAGGGCGAATCCTTTGCGGCTGGGTGTGTCGATTTCAAAGGAGTCGAGATATTGGGGAATTGCAGGATGGGATAGGGATTTTAAGGTTTCGACTTCTCGCTGGAACAGTTTCAAGTCTTCCCAGTTGAAATCGCTGCTGAATGACAGGAGTTTGACTACTACTTGCTGTTGGGTTTTTAAGTCGCGGGCTAGTAATGTTTGCCGTCCGGCTTGCTTGCCTAGTCGCCGTGAGCACTTATACCGATTTTCTAATATTTCTCCTAACAAATCCCCGATGTTTTGTCCGCTCATGTTCACCTGCCACTGAAGCGATTGAACCCAGCTTAGCTGGCCAAGCTGCAATTGTCTGCACTTGTTTAAGCGATTTAGATCGAACCTGGTGGTATCGCAATTAATATTACCCACACTCAGGAAACGGCACGTCCAGTTTCCCTAGGAGCGATCGGGCTAGGGAAACGGCAATGCCGTTTCCTCCTAGCGAGCTCAGAGTGATTGTTTTGGAGTACGAACGCCGCACGATGCCTTGTCCGACATTGCTACGGCAAAAAACTTTTTTTTGCCAAAGAACCAGCGCCTTTAAACACCATAAAAATGCCCCTGATTCAAGCTTAAATTTAACGTTGAATTTGCTTGTAAATTGACTGCACTACATCTAGCATGGTCATGAGTTGGTGCCATTCGGGAGCGTCTGGTTGGTAGCTTTTTGCCCGCTGAGTTTTTAAACTCTGGTGCAATAAATTCAGCAGCGTCTCTGGAGACTGAAACGAGTTATCATCTTCATCTTTTGGGCTGGAGGCTGCATTTTCTATGGTTTCTTTGATGCTTTGTGCCTTATCTGCGAGACTCAAAGCTCTGCCCGCCATGTTTTCTGGCATTTTGGGCCGTTCCGACAAAGACTGGCGGGTCAGTTCTTCGAGCAGTTGGCGGACTTGAGCCACCCATTCGAGATCGTTTACCGAAAACCAATCAGATTTAAACCCTTGTCCCTGTGGTCTTTGCTGAATGCTTTGTAATTTTTGGAGCAGGGGAAGAGACTTTTGAGTGATGTTTTCGGGGATTCTGGGGATATCTGACAGCGAGCTGCGGGCAATCTCTAGCAATAGTTGGTAAACCTGATCTACCGACTCAATATCTCCCGATTGCGAATTCCAATTATCCATAACTGATGCTAGTAGTTTTCTATATCTAAGACTAGAACGTTAGCTTTCTGCTGAAAGCAAGCTGCTTTTAGGAGGCGCCAAAGTTATTAAGACTTACGGGCGCGGGGTAAAAAACCCGGTTTTTGAGTGGATGTTAGGTCGCCTTTGCCCCAGATTTTTCTTAAAAACTGGGTAATGCTGGCGCAAGTCCTAATTTTTTTTGGAAGCTCTTCTGAAGGTAGAAGTGCTGTGTTTGTTGTCGCCAAACACCGCACAATGCGGGTATCTGGCGGTGGCGAGGCAAGCGATCCCAAGTCCGGTTATCTAACAATCATACCTGCTGGAGCTGATTTAAAATTGCCCCAACAGGATATTAAGGTTAATTGATTGGAGGGGAGGTGCACTCCCGATCGCGATCGCCCCCTCCGCACCGGGTACCGCTGCTATTTTTCTTTGAGATTCCATACGCCGTCCCAGTTTAGTACGTCGGGAGGGCTGAGCTTATATAACCCGCAGCGATCGACGTGCAGTTTAGCTGCCTTGTTTTTGGGTTCAATGTCCAGAACAAGGTTAAATTCGCGTTCTGCGTCTCTAAAAGCTTGCTTGGCTTTTGGTTCTAAGACTTTCTTAAACTCGCTGAGGAGTTTTTTCACGCGATCGAGTCCCAGATTTTCAAATTCCTCCTCTAACATTTCTATCACTGTCTCGGAGGCTTTAATTTTAATTTTAGCCTGCAATAGCTGCCTGATCTGTGCGGGTTTCAGCCTTTTAATTTTAGGATTTGATGGTTCTAAGATGTCTGCTTCCAACAGTTTTTTAACCTCGCCCTCTTGCAACGATTGAATATCGTCTGCTGATAGCTGCTTGATTTTGGCTTGCAGCAACATTTTGGCTTCATCTTCCGAGAGGTTTTTGAGACCTTCCAATTTCAACAGTTGGATTTCTGGCTGCAACAGCACGATTAGTTTATCTGCTTCAGACAGATTTTTGGGATCGTACTCTGACAGCTTTTTGAGTTGATATAACAACTTCTTTAGTTCGTATTCCAACTGTTCCTCGACACTGTAGGAAAGTTTTTTGATTTCTGTCTCCGGCATTTGGGCGACATCATCTAAGATATTTTTCACCTCACTGTCAGATAGTCTGTGAGTGACTGGCGTCTTGTAATGTTCGCGACCCTTATTATAATGTTCTACAACTTGTTGCTGTTTTTCGGTTAGTGACTTGCCAATGGGCGAGTATCCTTCTTTGATGCCGACGAGTTCGTAAATGATAACTGGTTCGCTTTTGCCTTTGACGGTAATGAAGTCGAGTTCCCGCACGTAGACTCTCTCGTGATAATGCTTGTAGGTATTGTCACTAATAATTAAGTCAGTTCCGTACTGCTTGCTGGCGCCTTCTAAGCGAGAGGCGAGGTTGACGCCATCTCCTATAGAAGTCAATTCCATGCGTTTACTTGAGCCAATGTTGCCACTGACAACTTGATCGGAATGTATGCCCATACCAATACTGATGGGCAACTCACCATTAGCTATACGATCGAGATTGAATTTATCGAGTTCTGCTCGCATTTTCACTGCCGTTTGCATCGCGCACCAAGCATGATCTTCTAGGGGCGCCGGAGAGCCGAAAACTGCCATCAGAGCGTCGCCGATGTATTTGTCGAGAGTGCCTCCGTACTCGAATACGACATCTACCATCACTTCAAAATACTTGTTGAGCATCACCACCACTTCTTCAGCTTGCAATTTTTCCGTAAGTGTGGTATAGCTGCGAATATCTGAGAACAGCACCGAAACTTCCTTGCGCTTGCCGCCCAATCCTGTATCCCCTGAAGCTAACAGTGCTTCGGCTACTTCTGGGGTCATGTAACGGTACATCAAGTTTTTGACTTGCTTGGCGCTGCTAATATCTTCCATGACGACTAACGCGCCGTTGACTTTGTTGGGATCGGTAGCATCGGTCATTGAGTTGATCGAGAGATTGATACTCTGCGATTTTCCTTCACAGGAGAGCAAAACTTGATCGGGGTAATACTGCTGGCGATCGTTATCGTCTTCTGGAGACAAAGACGCATCGAACCACTTGGCAAAATCGCCTTTTTCTAACTTAATTAACTCGCGCAAAGATTGGCCTTCTGCTAATTCTGCCTCGCTGACACCGAGTAATTTTTGGGCGCTGGGATTTGTCGCAACTATATTGCCTTTTTTATCTGTAGAAATCACGCCGTTAGTCAGGGCGTGCAGCATATCTTTTTGTCTTTGTTCTTGCTGTTTGACTTCTGCAAACAGTTTGGCATTTTGCAGGGCCACTCCTGCTTGGATGTTAAACGACTGCATAAAGTCCAGGTCGTTTTTATTGAAACTCGCTTTCCACTGTTCGGGGGCCTGAGGCCAATCTGCCGGGTTGTAGGGCGGGAATTCTCCTTGTCGTTTTTTGTTGACTAACTGCGTAACTCCAATCAATTTGTTGTCGGAGTTAAACACTGGCATACACAGCATACTGCAAGTGCGGTAGCCTGTTTTTTGGTCGGTATCTCGCGAAGTTTTGGCGCGGGGGTCGTCGTACACGTCAAAGGAAATCAGCAGGTGTTCGCTGGATTGGGCGACGATTCCTGCAAAACCGGCTGTTCTGGGTATGCGAATTTCTGTAAGTGTGCCTTCTTTGTTGGGAAGTTTCGTCCACAGTTCATCTTTATCTTCGTCGATCAGCCAGAGGGTGCTGCGATCGGCATTCATGAGTTCTTTGGCCTGATCCATGACCCTTTTGAGGGTATCTTCTAAGTCGAGACTGCTCTTAGAAAGAGCGTTTACGGCATTCATCAGCGCCGTGGCGGCCCGCTGTCTCTGAGTTGCTGCGTAGAAAGATTTGGAGGATTCTAGAATTAGGCGAATTGAGGGAGCAAATTCATTGAAAACTCGTTCGTCTTCTTCCGTGAATCCAGCCCTGTCGATTTGTCGATCTAAACTAGCGTGATTTTGGTGATCGGGTTTTAGTTTATTAATCAGTTGAACGACTGCTACTAACTCGTTTGTTTCTTCCTTTAGCAGGGGCATTGCCAGCATTGTATAAGTGCGGTAGCCCGTTTTTTCTTCAACTTTTTTGGCGTTAGCCGATCGCGAATCGTTGTAAAAATCGTAAGGGATGTTAACCACTTTTTTCTCGGTGGCTACTTCTCCGGCGATGCCCACGTGGGCGGGAACTCTGATTTCTATGCTTTTGCCATTTTCGTCTTTGGCAACTTTTGCCCAGAGTTCATTTTTGTCGTCGTCTAATAAAAATATCGTAGTGCGATCGGCATTGAGCAATTCCCCTGTTTTGAGGGTAATCGACTGCAACATATCGTTGAGGATAGCGTCAAATCCCTCGCTCTCCAGGATGTTATCGAGCATTCCCAGGGTTTGATTGACAACCTTAAGTTTTTCTTCTACTTCCTTAACTGCTGCTACGGAACTTTCCTTATTTAGGTGAGCAAGAATGTTTGTGACTCCTTGGCGCGGGATAATTGCACTGCTGCTGGTAGGGGCAGGAGCAACCACGGGTTCGGGAGAGGGAGAAGGCGTAGGGGTAGAGTAGGGTTGATTATTTTCACTGCTGATAGGAGTGACATCTATCACGTTGTCCAGAGAAGAGTAATTTGTGGAAGATGCAGGAGGATTCATAGACCTTTACAGAAGCTTAAGTGTAAGGGTTAGTCTAAGCTAGGACAGCGGGCAAGTTCATCTTTTGAGTGAGACAGGTCGCACCTGACTCAAGTATGTGTGAAACTATTTCCCAGTTTACAGAAGTCCGGGCCTAGGGCAAGGGAGGTTCAGTTGGCATTGCTGCTCAACGGCTAGTGATACGGTAAAGCAACGGTGTGATTGCTGGAATCTTTTTAGAGATTGCGAATGGTGTTTTAATGGTTTATTAACTGATTTTGGCATTGTGCGCCCGGTTGAATTAGGTTTGCCCTATTCCAGAGATCGCCGACACGAACAGGAATGCGTGCTGCGGAACTGCTGAAAAACGGATGGCATTGTAGGATTAGCCGCAATTGTGACACCACCCATTGTTGGTGATGTGTGCCCTTCTGTACACAATTGTGGTTTTTAACTAGAATTTCTGTCAATTTTGCTGCTATACCCTTGCATCCCCAGACTTTAGTCTGGGGGCTGCGAGCTTTTTTTGTAAGATTGGCGGTTTTGAACCTCCCCAGGGCTAAAGCGACGGGGATTCGGGCCCACCCAAAAGGGCGACAGTGGGACATTCAAATATCCCTCTAGACCCTCAAGCTTGTGGC